>NZ_JBNNOB010000064.1:0-19139 GCF_050274375.1 Sphingomonas sp. NPDC019816 | reverse complement strand
TCGAGGCCGAGGCTTCCTCGGCCGCCGCCGCCTGCTCGGTCGCGCCCTGGCTCACCTGCTCCGACGACGACGACAGCTGCTGGCTGCCCGCCGCGACATTCTGCGCGGCGGTGGTGGCATCGCCGACGACGCCACGCAGGCGCTCGACCATCGACACCAGCGCATGGCCAAGCGTGTCCTTGTCCGACAGCGGCTGATGCTGGACAGTCAGGTCGCCCGCCGCGATCGTGTCGGCCAGCTGCGCGCTCTGACGTAGATTGGCGGTCATGCGATTGACGGTGTCGACCAGATCCTTGATCTCGTCGTTGCTGGTGACCGCGACATCCTGGCTAAGATCGCCGACCGCAACCGCCTCGACCGCAATCGACACCTTCTTGAGGCCCGTCGACACGATCCGCGAAATCCACAACGCGCCGCCGACCGCGATCAGGATCGCCAGCGCGGCGACGCCCAGCATCACGTTGCGGGCATTCTCATAGGTCGCCTGCGCCTCGTCGCTCGCGGCCTGAAGGTCCGCTTTGGCAAGAGCGACAAGCTGGACGCACAGCGCCGACATGCGCAGCGAGGCTTCGCGCGACTTGGTGATCGACAGGCGACCGGCCTCGGCATTCAGGTTGCGCTTGGCCAGGTCGCGAATGGCGTCATTGATCGGGGTATAGCTGCGATAGGCCGCCTGGATGTCGTTCCAGACCGGGCGCCCCTTTTCGGTCGCCGTGGCCAGACCGGCCGCGACCAGCGCCTCGATCTCGCCGCGCGTCTTCATGACATCGGCGTCGAACTTGTTGGTCAGATCCGCATCATCGGTCAGCGCCATGTTCTTTTCGGCGCGCAGCATATAGCTGACCCGCTCGTTCAGCGATTGCGCGCGCTCCAGCCGCGCGGACGGACCGGCGACCATCTGCGTCGTCGTGTCGTTCAGCGTGCTCAGCTTGGTGACGCCCAGCCCGACCACGACCAGAAGGAAAAAGACGATGAACGCGAATGTCGCGCCCAGTTTCATCTTGATCGTCGCTCTCATAACACCCCCTCCAAAACCTGTGAAAACCTATTGACGGGCCGTCGCGGCCCCCATGGCCGGGGCCAGAATGGCGGCCAGATCGGGCAGGACGACGAGGTCGTCGTTCCAGCGCACCAGGCTGCGCACATGCTCGCGGCGCCAGCGTATGCCGACCGTCGGCACCGTCTCGCTCGTCGTCTTGCGGAAGGTCGCGACCTCATGGACATGGTCGGTACGCAGGCCGAGCAAGGTCGCCTCCCCCTCCAGTTCCAGTTCGATCACCACGATCCGGCTGTGCGCGGTCGGCGGCGTCGGCTCCATGCCGAAGGCCAGCCGCAGATCGGCGACGGGCACGATCTTGCCCCGGAAATTGACGACATGGCTGACCAGTGCCGGCGCGCCGGGAATGAAGGTTTCGGGCAGCAGGTCCAGGATTTCCTGGACCAGGATCGCCTCCAGCGCGAAGGTCTCGCCGCCCAGCTCGAAGATCAGCACCTCCAGTTCGCCATGCGCGTTCCATGCGATCAGGCCAGCGGGCACCTGCCCGTCCGACATGTGGATATCATCCTGCGGCACGAAGCATCTCCTCCTGGGGCTGGGCCATGGCGACCAGCTGCGCCACGTCGAGGATCAGCGCGACGCTGCCGTCGCCCAGGATCGTCGCGCCCGAAAAGCTGGCCGCGCCACGGTGGAAGGCGGACAGCGACTTGATGACGGTCTGGTGGTTGCCGATGATCTGGTCGACGACCAGGCCGACGCGTTCGCGGCCCGTGGCGACCACCACGATCTTCTGGAACGGATCGGGCCGGGTGCCGGTGGCGAACATCTCGCGCAGGCGCAGGAACGGCACCAGCGTTTCGCGCAGCGTGATGACGCTGCAACCGCGCGAGCGCAGATCCTCCTCCAGCGACAGCTCCAGACATTCCTCGACCGCCGCCAGCGGGATGACATAGCGTCCCTCGCCCACCCGGACGAGCAGCCCCTCGATGATCGCCAGCGTCAGCGGGATGCGCAGCGTGATGGTCGAACCCTGGCCATCGACGCTCTTGACGTCGATCGAACCGCGCAGGCTCTCGATGGTGCGCTTGACCACGTCCATGCCGACGCCGCGCCCGGACAGATTGGTCACCTGTGCCGCCGTCGAGAAGCCGGGATGGAAGATCAGGCCGAGCAGTTCGTCGTCGCTCATCGCCTGACCCGGCTGGATCAGGCCATTGGCTTCGGCCTTGGCGCGCACCCGTTCGCGATCGATGCCGCGCCCGTCGTCGGTGATGGTGATCAGGACTTCGCCACCCGCCTGAAGCGCGCTCAGGCGGATGCGGCCCGTGGCCGGCTTGCCGGCGGCGACACGCGCCTCGGCGGTCTCCAGCCCGTGATCGCAACTGTTGCGGATGATATGGACCAGCGGGTCGAACAGTCGCTCGATCACCGTCTTGTCGACCTCGGTCGTCTCGCCATCGGTGACCAGTTCGATCGCCTTGCCGGTTTCGATCGCCAGATCGTGGATCAGGCGGCGGAAGCGGCCGAACAGCGTCGAGACCGGCACCATGCGCAGGATCATCATCGTGTCGCGCATCTCGCCGGTCAGCCGCTCGATCTCCTCGGAGACCGAGCGCAGGCTGAGGTCGTGCCCATGCGCGGCCAGCTGCGACAACCGGCTCTGCGCGATGACGAGCTCGCCCACCCGGTCCATCAGCTCGTCGAGCCGCTCGGCGGGAACGCGGACATTCTCGCCCTGGGTGCGGGCGGTGCGGGTGGCGCCATCGTTGGCGGCGACCGGTTCGGCGGTCGGTATAACCTCCTCGACGATCGCCTCGGCGGCCGGCACATCGTCCTCGACTGCCAGCGGCGCGATGGTAATCTCCATATCGTCCATGACGAACAGGAAGACGTCTTCGATCGCGTCCCGGGAGATGTCGCCGACCAGCGTGCAGTCCCAGCCGATCATGCAATGGGCGGGATTGCATTCGCCCAGCGGCGGAACGTCATCCACCCGCGCGACGATCGTCGCCTCGCCCAGCTCGCGCAACTCGTCAAGCAGCGCCAACGGATTGGTGCCGTTGGCCATGGCATCGGGCGGCAGGCGGAAAGACAGGGTCCAGCCGCGCTTCGTCGACACTGTCGGAGTGGACGCACCGCCCCCCGCCGCCGCGTCGACCGCCGCCGCCAGCCGGGCCAGGATCGCCTGCCCCTCGGCCGCCGGTGCGTCGCCATCGACCAGCGCGCGCATATGGTCGCCCGCCGACAGGATCACGTCGACCAGCTCCGGCGTCGCGCGGACGTCGCCTTTGCGCACCCGGTCGAACGCGCTTTCGCAATGATGGGTGAAGGCGGCCAGCGCGTCGAAGCCGAACATCGCGCCCGACCCCTTCAGGGTATGCAACCCGCGGAACACCGCATTGACCAGCCCCATGTCGTCCAGGCGATGCCCGAGGTCGAGCAGACCCTGTTCGACCTGTTCGAGCAGTTCGCCCGCCTCGACCCGAAAGGCGGCTGCGGGGTCTTCACCGCTCATCGCGCCAGCACCTTCTGCGCGACGCGGATCAGCTGTTCGGGCTGGAACGGCTTGACCAACCAGCCGGTCGCGCCCGCCGCCTTGGCTTGCGCCTTCATCGCGTCATCCGATTCGGTGGTCAGGAAGATGATCGGCACCCCCGCCTGCGCCGGCTGCTGGCGCAGCGCGCGGATCATCGACAGGCCATCCATGTTGGGCATGTTGAGATCGGTGACGATCAGGTCGAACCGGGTCGCGGTCGCCTTGGCCAGCCCCTCGGCCCCGTCACTGGCTTCCGTCACCGCATAGCCGGCACCGGTCAGCGCGATCCGAATCGCCATGCGCAAGCTGGCGCTGTCGTCGACAGTCAGGATGGAAGCGGTCATTGGGCGCAGTCTCCGTGGAACCAGAATTGGGTGTGTTCGGGGGTCGGACAGGCCAGAAAGCCTGCCCGGTCGAGCAGGGCGCGCAGCCGGTCTCCCGCCGGGGTCGCCAGCGCGAAATCGCATCCGCATCGCGTCGCCGCGACCCGCGCCGACTGGACGAGCTGAATGACGCTGAGGTCCGGGGCGGCGACGGCGGACAGGTCCAGGCGGACCGGGGCGTCCGGCATGATCGCACGCGCCAGTTCGTCGGCCAGCAAGCCGATGGTCGGCAGGCACAGGTCCTCGGCGGCCGTCACCATGGTGATCGACATCAGGCAATCCTTTACACAGCAGAGCAGAGCAGAGCGTGCGCCGCAGGCGCGACGCATGTTCAAATCAGACGAATCGGCACATGCCGGATGATATGACCGGATCGTTCCACGGCGATGCGACCGCGTTACAAAGCATGACCCGACCTAGGACTTGGCATCTAAGAACCCCCCATGGTTCCTTGGGGTATAGGCGGCAAAGGTAAAATCGCGCTTAAATACCAGGGCGCACGACCCATATGTGGCAATTTGCCGCCACGTGCGCAAAAGGTTCCATGAACTTAGAGGCTTACCCCAAAAAAATGATCGAGATCATGGCGGCGATATGCCGGTTGCGGTCGTTGATGGGTCGAAACGATAATCTCGATCAGCGGTTTCGACGAATGTGCGTGCTGAACTGGATGGGCCGGTAGAATGAAAAACGGGGCCGGAATCGTAATTCCGGCCCCGTCGGTTTGCCGATTCCCTTAAACCACGGGTTCGTCCGTTTATTCCGCGAACAGGGTCGTGGTTTCCTCGGCGGTCAGGTCGATGCCGAACATCAGGCTCATGCGCATCCGATAGACACGCGGATCGGCGATCGTCGCGCTGGTCTCGTCCCCGCCGACGCGGCGGCGATAGTGCCGGTCGGTCAGCGTCGCGAAGCCGCGCGGCAGGATGATGCTGACGATATTGGCCTGGCGGAACCGGCTGGCATCCGCCCGCGAGGTCCAGTGATTGCCCATCGCCAGATCGGCGTCCCAGACCGGATCGGTGGTGAAGCTGTATTGCGGTTCCCAACCCTCGCCCGCCGAGCGGCCATCGGTCAGGCCCGGATGCCCGTCGCGCAGCAGCATCCAGCCATGCTGAACATCGCGGGTCAGGCGGAAGCGGGTGCCGTCGGGCGCCTCCGCCTCGGCCCCGTCGATCAGCGGCATGGGCGGCGAATAGCTGCCGCCGAAGCCCGCATCGGCGATCCAGTCCTGCCCGTCGATCTCGACCAGGCTGAGCGTATGGGTGGTCGGCGGTACCTCGGTAGCGCCCAGCCAGACGCGCGCCAGTAGCGGCCGGGCGGTAAAGCCATGCGCCGCCAGTGCATCCAGGAACAGCCGGTTCTGCTCGAAGCAATAGCCGCCACGCTTGGTGTTCACCAGCTTGGCGAATACGCCGGCGCTGTCGATCGCAATCGGCCGGCCCAGCCGGACGTCGAGATTTTCGAACGGGATGGCCAGGCGATGCGCCCATTGCAGCCGCGCCAGCCCCTCGGCATCCAAAGTGACGCGGGACGGCAGGGCGATGCGGGCGAGATAGGAATCAAGATCGAACATGGTGCCCGAGATAGGATGGCGCGCGCCGATTGTCGAAGGGCCCCTCTTATCCGCGCGCGCGCAAGGCGTTATAGCCGCGCGACCATGACCTTCCCCGACGACGACGCGACCCTGTCCTTCACCCCCGCCGCCATCCACGCCGCCGCGACGGTGATCGGTGCGGGCGGCATCGTCGCGGTCCCGACCGAGACGGTCTATGGCCTGGCCGCCGATGCGACCGATCCCCAGGCGGTCGCGCGCATCTATGCCGCCAAGGGGCGCCCATCCTTCAATCCGCTGATCGTCCATGTCGCCGATCTGGCGGCGGCATGCGACCTGGCGAAATTCGACGCCGACGCGCTGGCGCTGGCCGAGGCGTTCTGGCCCGGCCCGCTGACGCTGGTCCGGCCGGTCCGGGCGGGCTCGGGCATCGCCTCGCTGGTGACGGCGGGACTGGACACCGTCGCCATCCGCGTACCGCGCCACCGCGCGATGCAGGCGCTGCTGGCGGCGAGCGGCCGCCCGCTCGCAGCCCCTTCCGCCAATGCCAGCGGCGGGATCAGCCCGACCCGCGCCGTCCATGTCCGCGCCAGCCTGGGGCCGGGCGTGCCCATCCTCGATGACGGCGCGACCGAGGCGGGGCTGGAATCGACGATCGTCGCGGGCCGCACCATCCTGCGCCCCGGCCCGATCACGGCGGCGATGCTGGCGACGGTGTTGGGTTCGGTCGAGCAAGGCCCCAAAGCCCCCGCCATCGTCACCGCGCCGGGGCAATTGGCCAGCCACTATGCGCCGCGCAAACCCCTGCGGCTGAACGCGACGACGGCGGCGGCGGACGAATGGCTGATCGGCTTCGCTACGGTCGCGGGGCAGGACAGCCTGTCGGCGAGCGGCGACCCGGTCGAGGCCGCCGCCCGGCTGTTCGATGCGCTCCACCGCGCCGATGCGAGCGATCGTGCGCGGCTGGCGGTGGCTCCGATCCCGGCAGAGGGGATCGGCGAGGCGATCAACGACCGGCTCCGACGCGCGGCGACGCGGTAGGGTGTGGGCGCGCGCGTCACGCGTGCACTTCGACTTCGCTCAGTGCGAACGGAGATCAGGACCAATTCCCGTCCCCCGTTCAGTCTGAGCGAAGTCGAAGGCCAAGGGAAATAGCGTTACCCCGTCACCGCCTTGGACCGCGCCGCGAAGCTCTTGCGCAGCTTCTGCAACTTGGGTGGGATCACCGCCATGCAGTACGGATTGGCGCGGCCCGAGGTTTCCCAATAATCCTGGTGATAATCCTCCGCCGGATACCACTCGGCCATCGGCTCGATCGTGGTGACCACCGGCTTGTCGAGGCCCGCCTGGGTCCGCTCGATCGCCGCCTTCATCGCCGCTTCCTGCCCCTCGTCTGCCGGGAACATCGCCGAGCGGTACTGGGTGCCCACGTCATTGCCCTGACGGTTGAGCTGCGTCGGGTCGTGCGTGGCGAAATAGATGTCGAGCAGATCGTCCAGCGCCAGCTGCTGGGGATCGAATCCGATGCGGATCGCCTCGGCATGGCCGGTATCGCCGCCGCACACCTGCTTGTAGGTCGGGTTCGGCACGGTGCCGCCGATATAGCCGCTTTCGACCGACTCGACCCCGATCACGTCCTTGAACACCGCCTCGGTGCACCAGAAGCAGCCTCCGGCCAGCGTCACATATTCGGTCACTCGGAATCTCCTTGTCGTCTTGTCTGCCTAGATAGGAAGCGGCTAGGCGACGGCAATCCAAATGCTTGGGACAAAAGACGATGGCGACGATCGACGGCAAGGTGATGGTGACCGGCGGGGCCGGCTATATCGGCAGCCATGCCGTGCTGGCGCTGCTGGATGCGGGCTATGAGGTCGTCGTGCTCGACAATCTCGTCACCGGCTTCGACTGGGCGGTCGATCCCCGCGCGTCGCTGGTCGTGGCGAATGTCGCCGACGACGACAAGGTGCGTGCCGCCATCCGCGAGCACCGCGTCGCTGCGATCATGCACTTCGCCGGTTCGGTCGTGGTGCCCGAGTCGGTCAGCGACCCGCTCAAATATTATCGCAACAACACCGCCGCCAGCCGATCGCTGATCGAAAGCGCGGTGGCCGAGGGCGTGCCCCACTTCATCTTCTCCTCGACCGCCGCCACCTATGGCACGCCCGAGCGGGTGCCGATCAAGGAAAGCGATTCCAAGGCGCCGATCAACCCGTACGGCATGTCCAAGCTGATGACCGAGATCATGCTGAAGGACGTCGCCGCCGCGCATCCGATCAACTATTGCGCGCTGCGCTATTTCAACGTCGCCGGTGCCGATCCCCAGGGCCGCTCGGGCCAATCGACGGTCGGCGCGACGCATCTGATCAAGATCGCGGTCGAGGCGGCGATCGGCAAGCGTGAGGCGGTCGGCGTCTATGGCACCGATTTCGCCACCCGCGACGGCACGGGCGTGCGCGACTATATCCATGTCTCCGACCTGGCCGCCGCGCATGTCGCCGCGCTCGAACTGCTGGTCGAGCAGCCGGGCGAGAGCCACACGCTTAACTGCGGCTATGGTCGCGGCTTCTCGGTGCTCGAAGTGCTCGACGCGGTCGACCGGGTGACCAATCACAGCATCGAGCGCCGCATGGAAGGCCGTCGCGCCGGCGACCCGGCCGAGCTGGTCGCCGATAACAGCGCGATCCTCGCCGCCCTGCCCTGGCGGCCCGAGCGCGACGATCTGGACGGCATCGTCCGCGATGCGCTCGCCTGGGAGCGCAAGCTGGCCGAGATGGGCCGCTAAGCGATGATGCGGCTGCGCTCGCTCCTCTTCGTGCCGGGCGACCGGCCCGACCGGATGGCCAAGGCCATGGGGGCGGGCGCGGACGCGCTGATCCTCGATCTGGAGGATGCGGTCGCGCCCGAGGCCAAGCCGGCCGCGCGGGCGGCGGTCGCAGCGTTTCTCGCCGCCCCCCGTGATCCAGCGGTGCGGCTGTTCGTCCGCATCAACCCGATTGACGGCCCGCTGGCGGCCGAAGACCTTGCCGCCATCGCCGACGCGCGGCCCGACGGCATTGTCCTGCCCAAGGCGGAAGGGCTGGTCAGCCTGCACGCGCTGGCGGCGCGCGGCCTCACCCATATCCCCGTCCTGCCGATCGCGACCGAGACGCCGGCGGCTATCTTCAAGCTGGGTGAGTATGCCGGCGCCAGCCTGCCGCTTGCCGGGTTGACCTGGGGCGCCGAGGACCTGCCCGCCGCGATCGGCGCGACGGCGGCGCGCGAGGCGGATGGCGGCTATACCGCGCCCTATCAGCTCGCCCGCTCGCTGACGCTGTTCGGTGCACATGCGGCGGGCGTCGCGGCGATCGAGACGGTCTATCCCGATTTTCGCGATCTGGACGGCCTCGCCGCCTATGCCGCGCGCGGGCGGCGCGATGGCTTTACCGGCATGATGGCGATCCACCCCGCGCAGGTGCCGGTGATCAACGCCGCCTTCACCCCTTCCGCCGACGAACTGGCGCGCGCGCGGGCGATCGTCGACCTGTTCGCCGCGAATCCCGGAGCCGGCGCGCTTCAGCTGGACGGGCGCATGGTCGATGCGCCGCACCTGAAGGCGGCGCAGGCCCTATTGGCGCGCGCGGCCGGCTGATCCACCGGCGGCCCAGGACACCCGCAGCTTCGCGGTCGCCCACCACCAGCCCAGCGCCCAGAGCGTGCCGAAGCTCCATCCGGCGGCGACGTCGGACGGCCAGTGCACGCCCAGATAGACCCGGCTCACCCCGATCGCGCCGACCAGCAGCAGCGCCAGCAGGATGATGGCCTGCCGCATGCGGTGATGCCGCGTGACCTGGGTCGCGAGCGCTGCCAGCGTCAGATAGACCATCGCGCTGCCCGCCGCATGACCGCTGGGAAAGCTGGCGTTGGACACGTCCACCCAATGCGGCACCAGATCGGGCCGCGCGCGCGACACGCCGTGCTTGACCAGCGTCACCACCGCGCCGCCGCTGATCCCCGCCGCCGCCACCGCGAGCGCGGTCAACCACAACCCCCGCGCCAGCAGCAGGATCGCCGCGCCTGCGACCATCAGCACCAGCACCGGCACGCTGCCCAGCGCGGTGATGTCGACCGCCGCCTTGGTCAACGCCGTCGAATGGACATGCTCGCGCAGGCCCACCAGGATCGCCCGGTCCCAGTCGAAGGGCCAGCGATCGACCAGCAATCCGGCGAGCATCAGGATAGCCAGCGCGACCGCTCCCGCGACCGCCCCCCGAAACGCCGGGGGCATCGCCGATGGTCGAACTTCCGGTTCGGCCGATTCGGGCATGATCGTGGAGGACGGCGCGTGACGAGGTTCGTTCATAGGCGGCAGGCTTTCTTCTGGGCGCGGCGTGACGTCAGGGCGTGATAACGCTCGATGGCGATTTACTGGCGTCTCCGATCGGACCGGCGCGTCGCATCACGGGTTCGATCAGTGTCATTCGAAAAACGGGTTTGCATGGCATCGCGATCTGTCGCAATTTCGTCTCACACCGGCGAACAGACCGGTGGGAGAGGACAGTACATCATGAACGAACATATCATGTCCCCCCTGGATCGCCTGATGGTCCTCACCGTCGGTGCGATGGCAAGCTGGCTCGCTGTCGGCGGCATCGCCTTCGGCGCCTCGAAGCTGGTGCAGCACCTGTTCTGACCAAACGCTCTTCGGTGCGCCACGTCGCGGGCCGAAGCCATCCGGGCGATCGTGAAAGCCCCTGCGCGACAGGATAGGGGCATATCGCGATCGGGTGGATCGCCCCCTATACCCCGGTGGTGGGTCCGCCGGGGCTCGAACCCGGGACCTCTCGATTAAAAGTCGCTTGCTCTACCGACTGAGCTACGGACCCTCCATCGGGGTGGAAGCGACCTAGGGGCGCGGACGCCTCCGGTCAACACTCTGTCGCATATGTCGTATCCGTCGCCCGTCGCGCGGGTCGCGCCAGTCGGCGGCGATATGCGCGAGCGGATGCAGGACGAACGCGCGGTCGGCATAGGCGATGTGCGGTACCATCAGCCCCGCCGAGCGCCACCGCCCGCCCGACCACAAGATGATGTCCAGGTCGATGACCCGCGCGCCCCAGCGTTGCCCGCGCCGCCGGCCGAAGCGCCGCTCGATCGTCTTGAGCGCTGCCAGCATCTGCGGCGGGGTCAGGTCGCTCTCCACCAGCGCGGCGGCATTGGCGAAGGCGCGGATCGACGGCCCGACGGGCGCGGTGGTGACGATCGGCGACACGGCATAGACGCCGTCCAGTGCCGCCAGCGCCGCGCGAATCTCGTCGCGTGGACCGCCATGCCGCCCCGGACGGTTGGACCCCAATGCGATGGCATAGCTTGTCGTCGTCATCGGCCCCGACTACCCGAGCGCGATGTCCGACGCATCCTTTCCCGTCATTCCCGCGACGCTGGCCCCGATCCAGCCGCCGCGCGACTGCCCGCTCTGCCCCCGCCTGGTCGCGCTTCGCCAGGCGGTCGCCGCCGAATATCCCACGTGGTGGAACGCCCCGGTGCCACCGTTCGGCGATGACCAGGCATGGCTGGCGGTAGTCGGCCTCGCTCCCGGCAAGCATGGCGCGCACCGCACCGGCCGCCCCTTCACCGGCGATGGTGCCGGCCCGCTGCTCTATGGCACGCTCGCCAAGTTCGGACTGGCCGAGGGAGAATTCGCCGCCAAGGTCGATGACGGCCTGACGTTGAAGGGTGCGGTGATCCTGAACGCGGTCAAATGCCTGCCGCCCGAGAACAAGCCGACGCCCGACGAAATCCGCACCTGTCGTTCGTTCCTGGAACGGGAACTGGCGGCGCTGCCCCGACTGTCCGTCATCATTGCGCTGGGCGAGATCGCGCACCGCTCGGTCATCAAGGCGCTGGGTGGACGCCTGCCCAAGGCGCGATTCGCGCATCTGGCCGAACACCGCCTGCCCGGCGGCGGACCGGTGGTGCTCGATAGCTATCACTGCTCACGCTACAACCAGAATACCGGCCGTCTGACGTCCGAGATGTTCGAGGCGGTGTTCGCGCGCGCGGTGGAATTGCGCGGCTAACCTTATTCCTCCCCTGCAAGGGGAGGAATTATCGTCAGATGTCCTGCACCAGCCGCCCGTACAGCTCTGGCCGGCGATCGCGGAAGAAGCCGAAGGCCGCGCGGTGGCGCTTCACCCGGTCGATGTCGAGGGTGGCGACGATCACGCCCTCTTCCTCGCGGTCCAGCTCGGCCAGGATGTCGCCGCGCTCGTCGCAGATGAAGCTGGTGCCGTAGAAGGTCTGGCCATGCTCGCAACCGACGCGGTTGGCGGCAACGATCGGCACGACGTTGGACACGGCATGCCCCACCATGGCGCGACGCCAAAGCCGCGCGGTGTCGAGGCTGTCGTCATGCGGCTCGCTGCCGATCGCGGTCGGGTAGAACAGGATTTCCGCACCCATCAGCATCATCGCGCGCGCCGTCTCGGGATACCATTGGTCCCAGCAGATGCCGACGCCCAGCGTGGTCTCGGGCCCGTTCCACACCTTGAACCCGGTATTGCCGGGACGGAAATAGAATTTCTCCTCATAGCCCGGACCGTCCGGGATATGACTCTTGCGATAGACGCCCGCGACCTTGCCGTCCGGGTTGACCATCGCCAGCGAATTGTAATGATGCGGGCCGTCCGCCTCGAAGAAGCTGGTCGGGATATGGACCTTCAGTTCGGCAGCAAGGTCCTGCATCGCGCGCACCGCCTTGTGCTCGGCAGTCGGCTTGGCGTTGGTGAACAGCCCCTCGTCCTCGACGCGGCAGAAATATTCGCCCTCGAACAGCTCGGGCGGCAGGATCACCTGCGCGCCCTGGGCGGCCGCTTCACGGACGAGGCGCGAAACCTCGGCGATGTTGCGGTCGATATCGGCGGTGAAGGCCAGTTGCAGCGCGGCGACGGTGATCTGGGTCATGACCACGCCCTTTAATGGTTCGCACCCGGCGCGTCAGCCCCCGGAATCGCGGAACAGCCGCCGCAGCACCGCCGGGTAGAAGCTGCGCATCTTCTGCTGACACAGCACCGCCATGCGCGCGTTCAGCTGGCGGGTGGCGTCAATATAGTCGTCCCAGCGTTCCGCGACGGCGCCGGCGGTCCAGACCCGGATATGCGTCGAATAGGCGAGCCGCAGATCGCGGGTTTCGGCGATGATCGCCTCACAGCCGAGAAGCTCGCCCATCAACCGCCGCTCGCGAAGTGGGGTCAGCAGCGCCTCGTCCTCGGTGTTCAAATGCCTGGCGATCGCCCGCGCCACCCGCGTGCGCACCGCGCCGAGGTGCGGCGCGGCCTCGGCATAGCTTTTGTCGAACAGGACATGCAGCTCCGCCATCGCGCTGGCGATGTCATGCTGCTGGGTCCTGAGCAGATCGATCGTGGCCTTCACCGCAGGAGTCCGATCCCCGACATTGATCGTTCACGATGCGCCCGGACCGGTTGATGCCTGGTAAAAACCAACCTTGCCCAAGGCGAAATCCCCCCCCCATCCCATCGCCCCAACCTCCGTTCCGCCTGAGCGAAGTCGAAGGCCATGGGATTTGCTGGCGAACCAGCCCCTTTTGGGCGTCGACGTCGCTCAGCCCGACCGGAGCGGAGGACCAGGGCCAATGAAAAAGGCCCGCGCTCCCGGGGAAAGCGCGGGCCTTGCCGATCATCCGTCCCGGATCAGGCCGGAATCTGCTGCGATATGCAGTGGAAGCTGCCGCCGCCGGTCAGGATCGCATCGGCGCGCAGGCCGACGACCTGACGGTCGGGGAAGATCGCCTGGATCGCGGCCACACCGGCTTCGTCATTGTCGGTGCCATAGACGGGCACGACCACCGCCGCATTGCCGATATAGAAGTTCATATAGCTGGCCGGGACGATCTCCTCGTCGCGCAGCACGCGGCCCGGCGAGGGAATCGTCACCACCTCCAGCCCGGCCGCCTTGGCATCGCGCTGGGCGGCGGCATAGACCTGCCAATTGGGGTCGTTCTCCGCCGCCTCGGGGATCGCGATCCGGTTGGGGCCGACGAAGCGCGCCAGATTGTCGACATGACCATCGGTATGGTCGTTGAGCAACCCGTCGCCCAGCCAGACGACGCGGGTCAGCCCCAGATCCTCGGCCAGCCGGCGCGTGATCGTCGCCTCGTCCAGATCGGGGTTGCGATTGGGGTTGAGCAGGCACTGGCGGGTCGTCACCACCAGCCCGGTGCCGTCGCCATCGATCGCGCCGCCCTCCAGCACCCAGCCGCAGGCCGTCGCCGAAAGCCCACGATCCTCGGCCAGCCGCGCGCCCACCGTATCGTCGCCGGGCAGGTCATACTTGCCGCCCCAGCCGTTGAACTCGAACAACCGCGCCGAGCCGTCCCCGGTGACGATCGGGCCGGTATCGCGCAGCCAGATGTCGCCGAAGGGCTGGACCACCACGTCCGCCGCATCGCCGGCCATCGCCCGTGCCGCCTCGGCCGCCGCGCCATCGGCGGCGACCAGGATCACCCGCTCGCCCCGGCCATCGGCATGGACGGCGCGGGCAAAGGCCAGCACCTCCTCGCGCGCGGGCTCCAGATCCTCCTGCCACAGCTCGGCATGGCTCGGGAAACCGATCCAGACGGCGGCGTGGGGTGCCCATTCGGCGGGCGGAGGCGTGGTCTTCGAAGACGTGGTGGAGGGCGTCGTCACTGGGCGTTCTTCCTGCTCTTGTCTCGAATGCCGCGAAATTCGGCGGTGGGATACCAGTTGGGCCACAGGCCCGGTCGATCGGCCAGCGTCCTGCCCAATTGATAATAGACGGTCAAATCCTCCAGGGCACCCGTCCAGTCCCAGCGGGGATCATATTCGTCCGCCGGCTTGTGATAGCGATGCGCGACATAATCGTCGCTGGCGGCCTTGCCCGCCACCTTTCCGCCGACGACCTTGTCCTCGCCCGATCCGCCGTCGAGCATCGGCACGCCCAGCTTGGCGAAGGAGAAATGGTCGGAACGGTAATAGCCGCCCCGCTCGGGATTGGCCTCCTCGCCGATATAGCGGCCTTGCGCCTTGACGAAGGGGACGACCATATCCTCGATCTCGGACTTGCCCTTGCCGACGAGCACGAAGTCCTTCGACCGGCCGGTCACGTTCAGCCCGTCCATGTTCACGCCGCCCACCGTGCGCGCCAGCGGGAAGACGGGATGCTGGGCATAATAGCCCGAGCCGAGCAGCCCGCTCTCCTCCGCCGTCACCGCCAGGAACGCGATCGAACGTTTGGCCGGCCCCGCCTTTCCTTGCGCCTCGGCCAGCGCGACCAGCCCGGCAACTCCGCTCGCATTGTCGAGCGCGCCGTTGCAGATGTCGTCGCCGTCCACCGCGTCGCAGCGGCCCAGATGGTCCCAATGCGCGGAATAGAGGACATAGTCGTCCGGTGCGCTGGTACCGGGCAGCACGCCGATGACGTTCTTCGATGCCTGCCGCCGGATCATGTTGTTGAACCCTCCCGACAGGGTCAGCCCCAGTGGCACGGCCTTGAACCCCTTGGTCTGTGCGGCTTTGGTCAACGTGGCGAGGTCGCGCCCCGCCGCCGTCAGGATGCGCTCGGCGACTGGCTGCTGTAGCCAGCCGATGACCTGGCTCTGGTCGGCATGGTCGCCGGCCTCGTCCAGTTCGAGCTGCGGCCCGGTCCAGGAGGATTGCACGACCGCCCAAGGGTAGGCGGCCGGTTCGGTCTGATGCACGATCAACGCGGCGGCGGCGCCGTGCTTCGCCGCGTTTTCGAACTTGTAGGGCCAGCGGCCATACCAGGTCATCGCCCTCCCTTCGAACGGGCCATCGCGCCCCATGGTCTGCCAGTCGGGATCGTTGACCAGGATGACCACCGTCTTGCCGCGCACATCGACCCCGGCATAATCGTCCCAGCCCTTTTCGGGCGCGGTGATGCCATATCCGACGAAGACCATCTCGCTATTCGCCAGATCAATCCTGGGCGTGACGCGATAGGTGCCGACGACCATGTCGCGGCGATAGTCGAGGATGATCGGCGCCCCTTTGCCCGCAACGGTGAAGGGCCGGACATCGGTAGCGGTGATCTCCACCATCGGTACGTCCTGGGTCCAGCCGCCGTTGTTGCCGGGCTTCAGCCCCGCCTTCTGGAACCGGTCGATGATGAACGCGACCGTCTTGTCCTCACCCGCCGTGGTCGGCGCGCGCCCTTCAAATGCGTCCGAACCGAGAGTCTGCGTCACCGTCTTCAGCGTATCGACTGAAATGACGGGCCTGTCCTGCGCGATCGCGGTGCCGGAAAGCAGAAGGGACGACAGGATCAGACGGCGCATGACGGACATTCCCCTTGTGTTTGGGGATGTTGTGCCCCGCAAGCGTCAGCGGGGCAAGCATGCCGGGCAGCGGCCGCGCGATCGGTTCGCATGCGCGGCCCGATGATCGCGCATAGCCCCGGCGCTCAATCGCCCCCCCCTCAATCGCCCCCCCCTCAATCGCCCAGCGAAAAGACCGCGCGGAACTTACCGTCCTGTAGCCCGCCGATGGTCCATTTGGATGGCGCGCCGTTGGTGAACGTCACCTGATATTGCTCATACCGTTCGCCATTGGCCTGTTCGCTCTTCAGGAAGGTGATCGCCTTGATCGGCCCACCCGCCTTGAGCGCCGGCAGCATCTGCGGCAACTGCTCCTGACACGCCTTCAGCAACGCATCGGCCATCAGGTCGGCGGGGCAGGTCCCGGCCGCGACCGAGGTGAACATGGCGCGCAGTTGGCCGGCATATTGCCCCTGCTCGGCCGTCTGGGCCGTGGCGGCGGTCGTCATCGTCAGTGCCGCAGCGGCGGCGATCAAACCCAGGCGCATCGTTACCCTCCCCCTTGGAATGACCATGACTATGATCCTCCGGTTGGCGCCGGGCAAACAAAAAGGGCGGCCCCGCAGGACCGCCCTTTCCGTAATTCGGTAAGACCCGAAAACTTAGCGCGAATAGAATTCGACGACCAGGTTCGGCTCCATCTTCACCGGATAGGGCACTTCGTCCAGCGTCGGAACGCGGGTCAGCGCGACCTTGGTGTTGCCGTCGGCGGTGACATAGTCGGGCACTTCACGCTCGGCAAGCTGCTGTGCTTCCATGACCAGCGCCATTTCGGTCGCCTTCGAACCCAGCGAGATTTCGTCGCCGACGAAGCAGCGACGCGACGCGACGTTGCACTTCACGCCGTTGACGCGAATGTGGCCATGGCTGACCAGCTGGCGCGCGGCGAAGATCGTCGGCGCGAACTTGGCGCGGTACACGATCATGTCCAAGCGCTGCTCGAGCAGGCCGATCAGGTTCTGCGAGGTATCGCCCTTCATGCGGGCGGCTTCCTGGTAGCAGGCCTTGAACTGCTTCTCGGTCACGTCGCCGTAGTAGCCCTTCAGCTTCTGTTTGGCGCGCAGCTGCAGACCGAAGTCCGACATCTTGCCCTTGCGACGCTGACCGTGCTGGCCGGGGCCGTATTCACGCTTGTTGACGGGGCTCTTGGGGCGGCCCCAGATGTTCTCGCCCATACGGCGATCGAGCTTGTACTTCGCGCTCTGACGCTTCGACATGTGTAATCCTTGGCAATTACGAACAACGTTGGTCCCGGTATCGCACCATGCAAGCCTTTATGGGGACAAGCGCAGGCCCACCGCTTCACCGGGATGCGGGGGCAATTGCGAAGCGGCGCGCCTAGACGACAGGCGCGCCGGAGTCAAGCACGCCGGCCGGTCAACGACCGCTGGCGGTGTTCAGCCGGCCGGTCGCCGTCTCCACGTCGTTGCGCGCATTGGCGGCGATCTCGTCCCACTCCGCCTGGGTCTTGCAGATTCGCTTGCCCCCCAGGCGCGAGCCCGTGGTTTCCTGCATCCGGCAAATCTTCTTTTCCTTCACCGGCACGGGAGCCGGGTCGGTCTGTTGGCCGGCAAGCGCCAGCAGCAGCAAGGTGGTCAGCATCGTCCTATCTCCCAATTGGAACGCGCCGCCATGCTATCCCGCGCCGGGCATGATCGGCAAGCCGCACTGGACAGCAGGAACGCCACCCGGCAGAGCCTTTGCCCATGACCCAGATTCTCGCCGGCCCCGATTGCACCACCATGGCGGAGGTCCGCGCGGGCGTCGACCAGCTCGACCGCGAACTGGTGGCGATGCTCGCGCGCCGCTTCGCCTATATGGACGCCGCCGCCCGCATCAAGCCGACCCGCGACCGCGTGCGCGACGAGGATCGCAAGACCCAGGTGATCGACCAAGCCCGCGCCGAGGCCAGGCGGCTGGGCGTGCCCGAGGCGGTGGTCGCGGAGATGTGGGAAACGCTGGTCGAAGGGTCGATCGCCTATGAACTGGCGACGTTCGACCGGACGCGGGCGTAAGTTTTCCCACCCCCCCACCCTTCACACCCCAACCACCGTTCAGGCTGAGCGAAGTCGAAGCCCAAGGGATAACCTCCGCCAAGCGCCCCCGGTGGCGGGCTTCACGGCGTAGCCTTCGACTACGCTCAGACTGAACGAACGTGGGATTTACCGCTGGCGCGGCCGTGCCAGCGTCGACAGCACACCGCGCAAGGTGCGGATTTCCTGGCTCGACCAGCCCGGCTTGGTCAGCAAGGTGCGCAACGTCCGCTTGGTGGCGGGCGTCCGATCCTCCGGGAAGAAATAGCCCGCGCCGTCCAGCATATCCTCCAGCTGGCCGATCATGCCGTCCAGCTCGAATTGCGGCGCGACCTCGGGCAGTTCGACTTCGGGCGGCTGGGCGAGTTCGACGCCCTTCGACCATTCATAGGCGATCAGGATCACCGCCTGCGCCAGGTTCAGGCTGCCGAATTCCGGGTTGATCGGCACGGTGACGATCTTGCGCGCGATGGCGACGTCGTCGGTTTCCAGCCCCGACCGCTCCGGCCCGAACAGGAACGCGGCGCGGCCGGTGGTGTCGGCATGGATTTCGCGCGCCGCTTCTTCCGGGGTCACCACCGGCTTGGTCACGCCGCGCTTGCGCACCGTGGTGGCATAGACCTGCCCGCAGTCGGCCACCGCGTCGGCGACGCTTTCATAGACCTTGGCCTGCTCCAGCACGATGTCGGCGCCCGACGCGGCGGGGCCGGCTTGCGGATTGGGCCAGCCGTCGCGCGGGGTGACGAGCCGCATCTCGACCAGCCCGAAATTCAACATGGCGCGCGCGGCCTTGCCGATATTCTCGCCGAGCTGCGGGCGGACCAGGACGATGACGGGGGGCTGGGATTGGGGCTGGGGCAAAATTCAATCTTCCGTTCGCCCTGAGCGAAGTCGAAGGGCACGTTCCGCGCGCGGTATCGCGGCTTCTTTCAGGCTCGTCCAGTCCGATGCGATCAGGGCCTGTTTCTTCGTGCGGGACCAGCCCTTGATCTGGCGTTCGGCGGATAGAGCTTCGTGGCGGGAGGGGAAGTCCTGGGACCAGGCGAGAGTCACCGGGCGGCGGGTTTGGGTGTAGCAAGGCAGTTCGCCGGATTGATGTTGGGCGATGCGGTGTTCGAGATTGTCGGTGTGGCCGGTGTAGTAACTGCCGTCCGAGCAGCGGAGGATGTAGCAGTAGAAGGCCATTCCAGCAGGCTATCGCTTGTGGGGTTTGGGGCAAGGGATTCCCTTGGGCTTCGACTTCGCTCAGCCTGAACGGCTGTTAGTATAGTACCGAGTACCCCCACC
>NZ_JBNNOB010000063.1:0-19860 GCF_050274375.1 Sphingomonas sp. NPDC019816 | reverse complement strand
GCCTGAACGGAGGTTGGTCTGCAAGTTACTCCCTCACTCCGTTCAGCCTGAGCGAAGTCGAAGGCCAAGGCCAAGGCCAAGGCCAAGGCCAAGGCCAAGGCCAAGGCCAAGGCCAAGGGAATCCCCTTATCGCAAAGCCCGGACCTGCGGCGTATCCAGGCACGTTCGCATAGCCGCGTCGCTGGTCCGCACCGCGCCCGCAGCACGGAAAGGCGCCACCTCGATCGGCTCACCCAACCGAACCGCCGCGAACCGCCCCGGCACCCCCGAACACCGCATCGCGGCACCCAGCAGCTTGGGCGGCGTGTCATAAGCCTCATAGGACAGCCGGAAGGTGCCCCAATGGATGGGGATCGCGGTGGACGCGCCCAGCCGCTCGAAAATCTGCACCGCTTGCGGCGGGCCGATATGGCTGCCGGCCGCCATCTGGCCAGGCACGAAGCGGAACGCCCCGATCGGCAGCAGCGCCAACCGCACCGGACCGAGCTTGGCCGCTTCCTCGGGCCAGCGGCCGTCGCCCATGCCGGTGTCGCCTGCGAAGAAGATATTGCCGCCGGGCAGCTTCACCACGAAGCTCGACCATAGCGCCCGGTTGCGATCGGCGAACCAGCGGCTGCCCCAATGGTGATTGCGGGTCACGACCACCGACACGCCTGGCCGGATCGCCCGTTCACGCCCCCAGTCGAGTGCGGTGGCGGGCACGCCGACCTGCCCGATGACGCTGTCGTTGCCCAGGCTGGTGACAACCAGCGGCCGGTCGCGCCGCCACAATTTCTTCAGCGTCGCCTGGTCGAGGTGATCGTAATGATTATGGCTGATCAGGACGAGGTCGATTTTGGGCAGGTCGTCGAACGCGACGCCGGGCCTGGCGACGCGGCCGGGGCCGATGCCGAAGGGGCCGGCGCGCTCGGCATAGATGGGATCGGTCAAGATGTTGAGGCCCTGCGTCTGCACCAGCACCGTGGCGTGGCCGATCCAGGTCGCGACCATCGCATCGCCCATCACCCGCGCCGCCGGGCGGGACGCATCGACCCTGACCGTGTCCGGCCAGTCCGGGCGCCCGTCATCGCCGGTCAACTGGCTCCAGAGGAAGCCGCGCCGCCCGCCGCGCCGCGGCATGCGCAGCGTATCGGCATCGCCATCGGGGTTGAAGAAGTGCTCGCCGTCATAATGGCCGCTTTCGGGCCCTTCGTAATAGATGCGGTCGAGATAGTGCGGCACGATGGTCGCCGCCAGCCCGATCAGGATGAGCAGCAGCGCGACCGTCTTGGCGATCAGGCGCACGGCCTTCATGCCGCCACGCGCCCGGCGGCCAGGGAGTAAAAGCGGGCGGTGTCCGAAGCCCTGTCGGAATTGGTCATAACCGGTCCTGATGTCAGCGCGCATGCCGGGCGACGCGCGCCTGCCACAGCATAAGAAGCGGCACGACGACCAGTTCCATCATCAGGCCCAGCCGGTGCCCGGCGGACGGCGCGCCGACCATCGCCCAAGAGCCCAGCCGCGCCAGCCCACCGGCCACGACCAGCAGCCCCAGCAGCCGGAACCGCGCGCGCTTGCGCTCGATGCCCGGGATGCAGGTGACGAAGGCGATCCCCAGCCCCAGGAAGATGCCCGAGACATAGCGGAACTGGCTGTCCAGATCGGTCGGCACCACCGGCGCATGGCCCAGCCACCGGGGCCCCAGGACGACGCTGATCCCCCCGATCGACAGCGGCACCAGGCAGGCGATGGCGACAACCCCCTGCAACAGGCGCCGTTCGTCACGCCACGCGCTCAATCCAGTATCTCCTTGCGGACATGAATGGCACGCAGCGAAATCCGTACCTCGATGGTGAAGGCGACCAGGCACAGGATCAGCAACGTCACCGACAGGATGAAGGCGACCGCGATCAGCGTGCCGAAATGATAATTGCCGATATTGGCGACGAACAGCACCGCGATGACGATGCAGGCCATCACCGCGCTCGACACCGCCATCAACAGCGCGGCGTTGATGATCGACATGCGCCGGTCGAGCAGGCGCAGCTCCCATTTATGACGCAGCAGCTCGGGGCCGTGATCGATCTTGTGGATCATCATCTCCAGTGTGCGGGCACGGTCGATGACCCGCGCCAGCCGCCCGGCCAGCACGTTGAGCAGCTGGCCGATCGCGGCCAGCATGAAGACGGGCGCCAGTGACAGCTGAATGGTCTGGGCGATGGTGGTGACGGCGGGCAGGTTCGGCATGTCCGGCAAATGGTGGCGCGCCAACCGCGCCGCGACAAGGGGCGATGTGCGCTGCGGGTGAGGTGCGATGGGGCGATCCGGGACAGGCGGGTCGCGATCCGTCGTGCCGGTCTATACCGCCCGGGTGGTGGCGAGGATCGCGGCGATCTCGTCCTGCGACACACCGAACGCGCTGGCGAGCCCCCCCAGCGAGGCACCGCGCTTGGCGAGTTCGCGTATCCGCCCCTCATCGACCACCGTCGCATAGCCGCGCGTGTCGCGCTGTTCGCGCACCACGTCCTTGCGGCCGGAGGTTCGGTGGCGCTTGGCGGCGGCAGCATGGGGATCGCGTTCGGCGGCGGCCATCTCGGCCTCGCGCCGCGCGGCACGTTCCGCCTCGCGCGCGGCGGTCTCGCGCACCCGGTTGGCGGCGCGCGCTTCCATCCGGTCCGCCATCAGCGCGGCGCGCTGGCCCTCGCGTTCTTCCCGTGCCCGGGCGCGCGCAGCGGCGCGTTCTTCCAGGCTGTCATTGGTGCGAACCCGCAGCCCGCCGCGCGGCGGCGTCACGCCCCAGCTGTCATCGACCATCTTCATGCCCCCGATCCGATCGCGCCCGCGATTAGGTCCGCCGGGCCCCCCTTGGCAACCCGAGTGCGATCGGCTTGTTATAGGTTCATAAAATAGGCTGGGAGGCATGGCCATGAATCCGATGCTCGACCCCGATCTGATCGAATTCGTCGACGACGCCACGCTGCTGGAGGCGTTCGCCATCGTTCATGAGGCATCCGACGAGGGTGAACGCGACATCGTGCTGGCCGAAATGGCACGGCGCAACATGGGCGCCGCCGCCCCGATGCCACCCGCCCGGATGGCGCTCCGCCCCTGACCCTGCCCCCGCCTTATCGGCGGATATACCTGAAATACCACATTTTAGGGTTGGTTTGGCCTGAGAGGCTTGGTTTTCTCGGGTTTATGGGTCCGAGCTTATGCCCGGAATTGGCGAGTAGCAATCACGGGGTAATCACGAGAGCAGCTTTCAGATGCGATCCCGGCGCCTCGAGCTGACTTTTGGCCATATGTTCAGCGGGCCAAGCCAAGGGATGACAATCGTTGAAAGCGGATGACGCGAAGCAAATCTTGCTGTCGTCAGCTGGGCTTGGCGAATCTATCAGTTTCGTCATAAAACTCGTGCCACGCCTGATGGGCAACGTGCAAAGTGGAAGTCCCTACATTGATCGCCTCAAATTGATGTTCCTCTCGATGCTATGCCGCAGTCTTTCAAGGCGTGCGGGTCGGGCCAGTGGCATTCGCTATGGCACGCCTTTGTGGAAAACATCGGGTCTGACTTTGCAGGGGGATCCAAATGGGGTGAAGATTGCTCACCGCGCACCGTCGGTCAGCGTTATTCCCCTGCAGAGGCATCATGCTGGCGGCCGCGACGTCCAGGGGGGCGGGAGGGGAGGCGGTAGTGGGTATGGCAGATCATATGATCAATTACGCCCTTCCCATATGCCTGGTGTAACGCTATGTTAGACCTCTCGGATGTATCTGCCGTCAGGAAGATGCTCGCAATCATGTGCCGAAACCCTTTGCTGAGGATCAATCCTCCCGAAATTAACATTCGAAATAATTGGCGGCCGTTTGACGTCGTTGAGCCGCATTCCCTGTCTTTCCATTCTGATGAGTCGGCTTGGGAGCACATCGCTGATTGCCTCGATGGCAACGTTGCCGTGACGTGTCAGCCGCCCACCACCGCATATCCGGATCATGCCTATGTCATGATCGAGGAGGATGGACGTGGCATGAAGTTATATATGAAGATTGCGATTAACCCGATCATTGCGAAAAAAGTCATTGGAGTGAGCTTTCACCATGCTCGACGCTGAAGCCTTTCTCGCCGCTGCGTTGGAAGATGCGGAGCGGGCAATGACCTCGTGTGCCTCGTGCGGCAGCGACAAAATTTCCGAAGTGATGGCTCGCCAAGATGTGCCTTTTGGCGGGAAAGGTGAAACCTTTTCAGTCCAGGTCCCAATCATAAAGTGCGAGGCCTGTGAGTCCTCATTCACGGACCATCGCGCAGAGAAGATTCGTAAGGATGCCATTTACGATCACCTGGGGTTGCTGAGGCCTGCGGAGGTGAAAGGGATACGTCTTGCGCTCGGCATGACGCGGAAGGACTTTGATGCTGCATATGGCCTCCCATCTGCCTCTATGGAGAGGTGGGAAAACGGACGGATAATACAGAATAAGAGCATGGACACACTGCTCCGTGCCTTGTCGAATCCAGTCACGGCACATCGTCTAGATCGCAGGCAGGATCCAGTTGATGGAGGGTCCGTCGTGCAGGGGCGCTTTTCTGCATTGGAAGCAAAGCCAAACGGCTTGTCTGATGCACGGTCGCGAGCTCAATCCTTCCATCTTCGTGCGGTTGGTTAAGCTGTGTTTGTAGCTACTTTTTATTCCTACAAGGGCGGAGTCGGCCGTACTCTGGCTTTGGCGAATGTCGCCGTTACGCTCGCTCGCCGTAGGAAAAAAGTTCTAGTTGTTGATTTTGATTTGGAGGCACCTGGCCTCCAAACTATGGACGCTTTTCGGTCAAGCCAAGGAAAAGCTGGCGTTGTCGACTTCGTTCAGAGTTACATTGAGACGGATCAGGTCCCATCCGTGTCAGAGTATATCTGTAAATGTCATATATTAGAGCCTTCCTTTGATGGTGAAACATTGGATGAAAGCGAAGGCTTTAATATTGATATTATGCCTGCGGGGGGCGATGATGATACATATGCCCGGCGATTTGCAGCTGTAGATTGGAACGATCTATACAATAATAAAAATGGCTTCTTAGTCATGGAAGATCTCAGGGCACAATGGGCTGCTCTGGGGTATGAATATGTATTGATAGATAGCCGGACCGGTCACACAGATGTCGGAGGGATCTGCACGCGACAGCTGCCAGACGCCGTAGTCGCTGTCTTTTTTCCAAATGAGCAGAACTTGGTTGGTCTGTCTCAGGTCGTAGAAATGGTCAGAGGCAGTTCAGCGCGAGGCAAGCCTATAGATTTGATATTCGTTGCCTCTAGGGTTCCCCGTCTTGACGATGAGCATGGCCATCTCCGTAATTGGCTAGAACAGGCTCAAAATAGACTGCGTTACTCAGGCTCTGAGCTTGTAACGATTGAGCAGTATGATAGTCTTATGCTGCTGAATCAGGTGTTATTCGTACTAGCGCGGCCAAAATCTGGTCTCGCGTCCCAGTATAAGCAACTTGAATCGCAGCTTGCGCGTCGCAACATTGAGGACTCTGTGGGTGCACTTGCGTTTGCTCGTGATGCAGCACGAGGAAATGCCCGCCGACGTACATCGCTTGCTTCTGGCCCTCGTCCTGAAGATGAGCAGTTGCTGACCCGGCTGCGTGAAATCCAAAAGGTTCATGACAAAGACCCAATTATTCAACATGCCTTGGCGAGGGCGTTCTACCAGCAGCAGAGTTTATTTGATGCTGCGCTCGCTAGCGATTATGCTTTGGCTTTTTCATTGCCGGGTGATGGTAATGTGGCTGTCCCGCCTAACTTCACGGCAACGGTAAATCGGCTCCGACTTAGAATATTCAGCGCAATCGACTTCCCTGATCAGGTTCATCAGTCTGCATTGTCCATTCTCGGTGATCCCTTTGCAACCGAGGAAGCCGTATTGGATGCTATGCTGGCGTTGGCTCAAGAGTCATCAGAACTCTTGCCTGATCCAAATACTGTTCCGGCATTGGTTTATGCGAGTCCAGAACGACTGATGGCCGTTGCGCTACGGCTAGCGGCGTCGCCTGCGGCTACTGATGTTGCCGCTTCTATTGCTGCGCGTGCGATCGCCGAGTCACCTGAAGGTTATACCCCAGATAGCGGTGAGCATAATAATCTTCAGCTTCTTTTGATTGCTGGCGGTAAATTTGACGTCGCAGTTAAAATTTCTAAAAATCCGCCGGTAGCAGATGTCGATCATCTTCAAGATATTTTCAATCGGAGTGTTGCATTGTGGGGGCGGGATGGTCATCCTGATGTTGGTGCATTTAATTCAGTAGTAAATATTGTGAATGGTTTAGATGCCATATTTCCTATAGCGAACCTTTATCAGTGTGCGGCACTGGCTGCCGCTGTGATAGAGGATAAGGAAAATACAGAGAAGTTTGCTCTTATATCTAAAGATTGCCTGACTGATATGGCGACGCTGGAGTTCAGCTGTTGGTCTTATTTCAATGAGCAGAAGAGTAAATTTGAAGAACATTTAGATAGTATATTGGCGTTCTGCCTCCGTGAGGGACCTCCGCCCGAGGTTTTGACACGTGCTTGGGCCGGCTCAAATGCTACGCCGGGCTTGTTGTTATGATGAGTCAAATTATCATGGCTTCGACGATCGCCTGCATCAGCACATGACGGGGCACAGGCACTCCGACCGACACATACCCGGGGTTCTGCGCTGACCGCGTCCCGTACAGGTCGATCCACTTGCGCCCATGTCGCCGCCAAGCGCGCTGTAGCGGCACGACGGGCAGCAACAGGCACATTCCGGCCGGGGCGTAGGCATACCCAATGAAGTCCGCAGCCAGAGGTTTCTGGATCCACCCAGGCACGCGGCGCGCCTCGTCCGACCAGCGTTCCAGCAGGACGTCGGGCCAGTCGTGCATCCGCACCTTCTCGTCGACAGTGTAGGTCCGTCCACAGGCCAGGGTGAGCAGCCGATCTATCCCACCCCGCTGTGCCCATCCGTCTTCGCGCACGGCGACCGCTGACACCATCGTCGGGAACGCGCGGCGATATAGCGGCAGCCACCAATCGGCATCCACGAAGCTCTCCGAAAGCGCCAGGCTATCTCGGAAGCGATGCACACGCGGAGAGCCCGCCGCTCGACGATCGCGAGCGACGGGCCTGTGTTCCATGCGCCGGGACGGGACCCGCGGCGTGATCGGCTCAGAAGTGAACGTCATCCGCCTCCGTGGGGTCGTCTTCTTCCAGATCCTCGGGTTCGAGGTCCGTGTCTCCGTCTAGCTCGTCCATGCGGTCGATCAGCCGTTCGGTGATCCGCGCCAGTTCGGCACGGGGCAGGGAAGGGATGGTGGCCAGCACCGCACGCGGCGATGCGACCCGGTCCAGCCGGTGCCAAGGACGGCGGCGCGATCGGCGCCAAGGCATCGCACGGTGAGCGCTGGGCGGCGGGGTGACGGCAGCGTGTCCCATCATGCTGCCTCCCCATAGTGCCGTTGCTCGATGGTCTGACGCACCGCTTCCGCCCGGTCGGGGTGCCCGACGATCTGTGCCATCAGCGGCGTCAGGTCGTCGGACGGACAGTCCTGGATGACCAGCCACAGCTTGCGGTCGGACGTCAGGGCATAGCCGCCGCCGATCTGGACGAGGGCGTGGAGCCAGGCGGTGGGGTTGAAGGGCGTGGGGTGGGTGAGGGTCGCCATGTCAGCGACCCTCCCCGTTGAGGCGCTTCGCATGAGCCAAGAGCCGGGCAGCATTGTCGTCATCAATGGCGCTGGCGCCACAATACGACATGTGTTCCAGCAGACGGGTAAATTCCGCCCAGGTCGTTGGTTCGGCCATGTCTGCGTCATGCGATGCTGAACATACCGCCTGTTCCTCCTGCTCGAACGTGACGGGGTCTTGTTCCTCCAAGTCGGACGGCAGGCTGTTGAAGCGGCGGCTGGCGGCGTCAGAGGCGTCGAGCAGAGCGCAGAAGGTTTCGCTGGTGGTCGACATGTCAGCGGCCCTCCACATTCGCGATGCGGGCAACGTCGTCCGCGATCTCTTCCAGCCAATCACGGCCATCGCCCATGTCGTTCTTGATCATGAACGCCAGCTTCGCGTGCAGGTCGGTGACGGTGCTGACCGGGTGCGTCGCAACGGCCGACTCGGCATTGGCATAGGCGTCGTTCAGGGCATTGCTGCGATCGGCCGCAGCAGTCAGGCCCGTGTCGCGATGGATACGAGCGCGGAGACGCTGCCGTTGAAGGTCGGCCGCAACCAGACGGCGCAGTCCGGGGCTATTGGGATGGTTGCGCGCCGGATCACGTTCGACGAGGCCGCGGGCGACGCTGACAGCGCCCGGGTTTGCAGTGGTCCAGTAGGGATCGCCGTCAATGTCGACCGCGACATGCGGGATCTGGGACGCAAGCGCCTTTGCCGCCGCGTCGGCGGGTTTCAGGACCAGATTGTCGTGGTCCTCCGACACTTGCCAGGCTTCCTCGCTGACCGCGATCAGCGTGGCCAGGGCAGGGCTGACGCCCGAGTTGGCGCGCATGCTCGATGCGACGGCCGGGACGGCGGCGGCAAGCGCGACGAGGCCAGCGCCCCCAAACAGGGCGCGACGGGTGGTTTCGGTCGTCATGGTTCAGCCCTCCGCCCGCAGTGCGTCAGCTGCGATCGTCCGCAACGCGGCCTCGTCGATTGCGCAGTCCTGAAGATAGTCCAGCAAGGCGTTGATCTTGATGCCGACGGCGGCACGGTTTGGCGCAGGCGCGGCAGCGAGGTTATAGACAGTCTCGCGCTCGATCCGGACAGCGGCGTTCATCGTCTCGCCTGGAACGCCGCCCGGCGTCGCATTGTGTCGACGGACGGTTTCGTGCGCCTCGGTCCAGGCAGTGTGCGCGCGATGCCATTCGGCATGCTCGGCTTCTTGTGCCTGCGATTTGTCCGGCGGGGTCATCAGCCGGTATTCCACCTCATCGAGAACCGTGCTGATCTCGACCAGCTTCTCGGAAGCGATCTGGTGCGTGCACCATGCGCTAAAGGCGGCATGATGCATCGGCGATGCCGGGTCATTCAGCCGCCCGACCACCTGCTCCATCAGTTCGCTGTTGGCGTTGTCCATCGTGACGATGACGCGCTCTATCGCGAGCGATATATCGGCAATGGCCGTGACGGGGTCGGTCACGGTGGCGGCAATTGCATAGCTGGCCATCGTTCAGCCCTCCCGCCCGGCTTCGCGAGCCGCTTCGATCGCATCGTTGACGTTGGGGGCGTCGCAATAGGCGCCGAACACCGCGAAATTGCCGGTGGCGTGGTAATGCTCAAGGGCCTTCTGGCCGTACGCATCCCGGATCGCCGTCAGGCAATCGAAGCGATAGCCGACATAGGTCCAGTATTCGTCAACGGTGTTACCGAAGCGCGGGCGGTGCCATTCACCATGAGGCGGATGTGCAGCGACGGTCGCTAGGATCGCACGGGCGCGCCGGTCGGTCGTCCAGCAGGGAGCGGTGTCATTCGCAGGGTTAGGGGCGTTGATGCAATCCGCCGTCTGGACGGCAGACGCAAGGATGCTATGCGCGGCAGTAGCCATAGTCGATCTCCTCAATAGATCGGTTGTGGTCAGGCCGGGGTGGGGAGGTAGGATGCCCCATCTCGGCTGACTGATATTTTTCATATCACCAGTATTTCTGGCAATCAAGCGCAAAGTGATCTAATAAATATCACATGATGACCGTCGAGCAGTGCCGGGCCGCGCGATCCCTTTTGGGTTGGTCCGCTCAAGAACTTGCTGACCAAGCTGGCATCGGCGTTGCGACAGTGCGCCGCTACGAGGGCGGCAGTCCGATCGCGGACATTTCGCTTGAGGCCTTGTCTGGTGCGCTGGCTTCCGCTGGCGTCACGCTAATCGGCGCAGATCAAAAATCGACATCCGGCGGCGTCGGTGTCCGCCTTGCGAAAAGCGCGGCGGGCTGAAGCGATCAGCCACTTGCCGACGTACGTCACCCGGCTATCCTCACTGAGGTCCCTGACACGGTCGGCGTGGGCAAGCCTCGACGGAGAGTTTGTTTGGCGGGTTCGAGTCCCGCTCATGGGGCTCGCTGCTGGTAAGGCTGCGGCAGCTTCCGCCCAGACCCAGGCGCTCAGGCCGGCAATCTGTGTTCCCGGAAGCAGGCATTCGTTCAGCGCGATCACTCTCGCGTCCCCTCTCCGACGGACAATTTCAAGCAACCGCAATCGGAAACAGATTTTGGGAAAGCGGGTGCTCCGGACGCGTGCCGGCGCGATCGGCGTGGCTACGCTCCCAGCGCTGGTTCCCAATGGGGAAACCGGGCCACGTCACGAGGCCGCCGCCGGGAGAGTTACGCCTGCGCCATGCTTTCGATCTGGCGCAGCAACCGATGCGGATCGAAGGGCTTGGGGAGGAATGTCGCCCGGGCAGGCAATTCGTGTTCCGGGATGGGGGCGTTGCCGGATACGACGAACAATACGGTCGGCGGAAAGCGTTCGCGGACATAGTGCGCAAGCTTTACACCATCCATCGATCCCGGCATCTGCACATCGGTCAGAACCACTCGGATTTCCTTGTGCGCGTCGAGGATGGCAATGGCTTCGTCCGCATTCTCCGCGTCGAAAACCCGCCATTCGGCGTGCTCAAAGAAGTCCACGAGGTCGAACCTGACCAAAGCCTCATCTTCAACGATCAGGATCGTCTTGCTGCCAATCGGCGTACTCTGACCCACGCTTAATTCCCGGTCACGATAGCGGCGTCTCCAAGCCGCGCTTCAAGTTCGAACACCAAACCTTCCGGCCGATAGTCGGTTGCAGCCTTGCCGCTGAAATAGCTCCGCAAGGAGCGCTCGATCAGGACAGAGCCGAAGCCCTTGCGCTGGGGCGGCGTAACGAGCGGCCCTCCCTCCTCGCGCCAGCAGACCGCCAATTTGGCATCGTCGCCGTTTCCGTCGATCGACCAGGCGAGCGTCACGTGACCGGTTTCGTTCGATAGTGCGCCATATTTGGCGGCATTGGTTGCCAGCTCATGCAGAGCAAGGGCGAAGGCGACCGTCAGTTCGGGCTTGAGCGTCACCGCCGGGCCGGAAAACAGGATGCGCTCGCCGATGCGGCCGTGCGGGGACAAGGCCCGCGTCGCCAACTCGCATAGATCGGCGGAGCGCCACGAGCGACCGGTCAGCACATCCGTTGCGGCACCCAGCGCGACCAGCCGCGCCGACAGGCTCTGACTTGCCGTTTCCGCCTCCGGAATGCCACGCAGCGTCTGCGCGGCGACCGACTGGACGACCGCCAGCACATTCTTGAGCCGATGTGCCAGTTCGCCATTCATCAGGCGCATGTCGTCTTCGTTACGGCGCTGCTCACGAAAGTCGCGGGTCACGGTGCCGTAGCCGATCAGCGTTCCCATCGCGTCTGTGACGGGAAACACGGAGTAGAGGACCGGGATCAACTCGCCGGTGCGGAAATGCTGGAAGTCCAGTTCGCCGGCCCAGTGGCCGTCGCGATCCACCGCCGGCAGCACCTCGCGCATGACCGCCTCGACCTGCTGGGGTGGGAAGAAGTCGGCGATGTTCAGTCGGGCGATGTCAGTGTCTTCTAGACCTACGAGGCGCCTGGCGGCATCGTTGATGTAAAAGACGCTGCCGTCGGTATGGGCCATGCCGATGAAGTCGGTGCTGTTCTCCGCCAGTCGGACGAAGCGGTCGCGCTCTTCCTCGCTCGCGCGCAGGTTGGTGATGTCACGGGAGACCGACAGGATGCGGTCGGGGCGCCCGTCCGGTCCGGCGATCGGACTGACCGCGACGTGCCACCATTTGGGTGTGCCGCGATAGGTGTCGGCCTTGCCGATGAAGCTGCGCGCCTCACCCCGCCTGGCTGCCTCGAGCGCGGCCTTGGCTTCGGCATTGCCGGCATCCTGCCAGAAGTCCGGCCATGGGCATCCAACGACCTCATTGAAGTCACTGATCTCCATGACCTGCTGTCCGCCTTCGCTCATGAAGGTCAGCTTGCCGTCCAGGTCGAGGACCTTGATGCAATCCGTCGAGCTGGCCAGCACGCCGGACAGGAACGCCTGCCGCTCGACTGCCTGCCGCTCGCTTTCGACAAGCTCTTCGTTCAGCCGTCGCGCACGACGCAGGGACTCGCGCAACTCAGCGGTCAGCATGACGATGCCGAGCATGACAACGAGAAACAGGGATGCCGCCACCCATTGCTGATGCGGCACCCAAGTGGGATGCTCGATCGTGCCGAGGGATGCGATGCCGGTGGCTGCCGACAGAAGGGCTGCGAAGAGGCCCGGTCCTTTGCCCGCCACCAGAGCGATGGCGATCGTCGCAGGAATGAATAGCAGCCAAGGCAACGTGTCCGGTACGAACAGGATGCGTCCCCAGCCCACAGCAAGGATCGTGATTGCCGCAAGTAAATACCGGGCCACGATCGGAAGCTGAAGGTGGAGTGACCAGGCTACGATCCGGTCGAAGAAACTGACAGGCTGGGAACGGATCATCAGGGCGTCCAAGAGCGGACAGGCCCCCTGGCACATCCTCATCGGCCATATAGCAAAGCCGCACACCGACGGGAATATGGCCGCTTCGAACATAGCTGGACGGTCAGTCCCGAAACACCATCCTTTCTGGGAACGTCGGTAAGCCGCAAGATCGGGTATGCCGGTCGGCGTTCCCACAAGTGGAATGACCGCTTCCCACCCTAACCAAACGAAATGTCACAGTGGCATTCGCTACTAGGCTTAGCGAATTGGCTGACCTCGAATTTATTTCGTCAAGTTGCTGAGGGGGGTATGGCATATTCCCGCGACGTCAGCGACCATATTGCCATAGCGGGGTATGTGGCATGGCAAAGCACTATGGCGTTCTGACGTTCGACAATCGCGGTCCCATCAAGTCGTGGGAGCGGATGATGCTTGTTCAGCGGCACAACGCGCGGACAGAGGAACTGCCGCATTGCGATCCGGAAGCCCCGGAGCCTGAATTTTTGAAGGGTTCCGAAAGACTGGTCGAGGACGCGCAACGCGAATTGTGCTCGCGCGGGCTCGACCCGCAAACTCTTCGGGCTAACGGCGTCATCGCCCATGAGGTGATCCTGACCGCCTCGCACGAGTATTTCGCGCAGGGCGATGAAGCGGAGCGAGATCGGCGCCTGTGGCATTGGGTTGCCCGCGCCTATCTGGCTGCGATCAAAATCTGGCGAAAAGTGACCATCGTGCAGATGGTCCTCCACCTCGACGAATACACGCCGCACATCCACGTCGTCCTCATGCCACTGGTCAAGAAGGTTTTCGGGCGGCGGCCGGACGATGGCGAGCGATGGACGCTGAACGGGCGCGAGATCACCGGTCCTGGCGAGTTCCAGCGGGCGCACGATGAATACGCCATCGAGATGGCGGCGCTGGGATTGCAGCGCGGCGTGTCGGGCAGCGGGCGTAAGTACCGGCCGTTCGCGGAAAAGGCCGCTGAGATGGACGAGCAGTGCAAGCGGGCGGCGGCAGCAGAGGCTGACGCCGTGAAAGCGAAGGAAGGGGCGGAGAAAGCCGAGCAAGCCCGCGCCGCACACTGGGCGGACGAGTTCGACCGCCTCAAGCGCGATCGGCTCGAACTGGAGGAGGGGCAGCGCCTGCTGAAGATCGAGCAGGGCAAGGTTCGGGCAGCCATGCTCCGCCAGGAGGTGACGAGGCGGGCGCTGGCGTCGAAAGAGGCGGATATGGATCGCCACGCTGCGGCTTTGAAGAATGCAGAGGGGGATCTGAGGGCAGCACTTACGAAAGCGGAAGCGAAACAAGCCCATTTTGAACGCGAATTGCGTGCTATCAAAGATGTCCGCCGCTATGCAAACGAGCTTCTTCAAGCGGCCGATGACCTATCTTCTGTACGATTGGCTGCAGCACGCGACGGAGTTAGCGCTGCGCTGGGCAACGTTGATCGTTCGGCAGCAGGGAGCGACTGGGTCGTAGCATCTTTTGCTAAGCGCCAGGGCGCTGAGCGGTAATTAGGGATTCTCAGTATGGCGCTTGGATTGTCGCTCGCCCTCCTCGCATTTTTCCAGCCCGATCATACCGTTCGTGGCTGGGAGATATATGGCGACGAATCTACCTGCTCGGCGGACAAAGTTTTTGAGGACGGCACCACAGTGGGGCTGTCGCTGGATCACGAGCAAAAGGACAGCTCGATCACCCTGTGGAACGAACGTTGGCAATCGATCGACAAGGGCAAGACTTACGAGGTGACCGTCCAATTCGACACCCGCGATCCGCTGACGTTTAAGGCATTCGGCATGAAGACCGATACCGCAGGCGGCATCCTGATCGAAACCGACGGCATTCGAACGATAGCGATGGCCATGGCGGCTCGGTCGGTCGCCTTCCGACGGGGCGGGCAACTTGTTGGACGCTACAGCCTGGCCGGTTCAAATGCCGCCATGCTCGCCATATCCCGCTGCAACGGCAAGGCCGCGAACAAGCTGGTTGATGACCCCTTCGCGGGGTAGCGAGATCATGATCGAAACCGCTGGTACCGGGCGACCCGCTCAGGGGCTTGCTGACCCGCGATCGCAACCGCTGAGTCTCTGGCTTGTGCAGCCCGACCGTCAGCGTAATTCACCAGTCGTTCGGTGAATTCCTTCGTGGTGATGCTGCCTCGCATATCCGGATTGAAATGCTGATTGATGGTGATGTTGGGCGCCGCCGACCGGATCGGCGCGGCCATCATAGCAGGATTGAATACACTTAACGTTTCGTGAGCGCTGATCATGGCCTTCGGGACGCCGTTGACGCTCAGGACGTTGCGATCAACGCCGCCAAATCCACCCGCCCTGATCGTCCCACCCGATGCAAGACGGGGAAGGCTGCTAACATCGGGTGAAACGGCGCTTGCAGCAGCCCCCGTCAACAGGCCCGCAGCGCCACCTGTGCCGGGCAAAAAGCGGCCGAGCAGCGTCAGGATGCCGCGGCGTAAATATAATCGAGCCAGATCGGCGATGATGCCGGAGATTGCTTCCCCAGCGACGCCGCGCAGCTTGAGGAAGCTGGCTGCAGCTGTCGCCAGGCTGTCGTTGAGGCGCTCCACGCCGTTAACCGCTACACCTTCCAGGGCTTCTTTCATTTCCGTCCCTGCACGCGGGATATCGTTGAGGTATGAGGCGAGGGGGCCCTGATTGTTGCGCTCGATAGCGGCCGCGCCATAGCGGCGAAGGTCCGGCAGAGCATCGAGGGTGCCCCGGGCCAGCGCGGCCTCCTGTGGGGACGCCTTGCCTTGAGCCGCGAGGTCCAACACCTTCTGCGCTGTAAGGCGCTGCTCCTCGATGCCAAGGTCCAGCAGCTTCAATTCAAGCTGCCGCCGTTCTTCTGATGTGCGCGCCAAGCCCTGTTGAGCGCGAAGAATGTCTTGCTGATTGCCCAGGCGCTGACGTTCAAGTTCCAGACCGTTGTTCTGCTCTCTGATAGAGGCATTGCGGTCCACGAGCAGCAAGCGATTAGCGGTAATCTCGTCGACCACCTTCTTGCGCTCGGCATATTCTGCCGCATCCAAATCCCCGCGCGATCGACGCTCGTCGAGATCGCTAATCCGGCCAGCCTGATCCAATTTGATGCGCTGCCGTGCAAAATCGTCCTGCTGCCGGGGATCGGATGTAAGATCGGACGACGACGATGCCCGGTCCGATCGAAGTGCCAGCAGTTCGCGTTCGGCACGGGCCGCAATCCGGTTTTCTCGCGCTTGCTCCCGCACGGCCTTGGCCGCATCGCGGGTTGCCTTGGCGTGATCCCGCTTGGATTGTGCCGCTGCTCGTTCCGCCGCCTCAGCCGCGTTGACGGCATTATGGGCGCTGGTTAGTTCGGAGCGGTATTGACTGAGGGCTTTCGCATCCCCGGCCTGAATGCTGCGGCCCTTTTCTTCTACCAGCGCGAGGCGGGCACGTGCCTTCTCCAGGTCCGTTGTTGATGTCTGCAACACCACCTGTTTTTCAATAAGGCTCGTTGTCGCCGCTCCGATACCGAGTAACGCCTTTTGTTGCGCGGTGGCGGTGCCGGTCAGCACCGCTTGCTCTGCCTTCAGTTTTTGGACACCCTGAGCAGCATCGACGGCGGCGGCGGCCTGCGCGGTGATCGTCTTTACCAACGACCGATACTCAGGCCGGTCGCCGACGGCCTTCCTAACAGCCAGCGCGAAGTCGTTGATCGGCAGTGTACCCTTCGCAGCTTCGGCAGCTAGGTCCCGCAACTGTTTTTTCACGGGGTCGGTGATGACCGCGTCAGGCTGGCGGAAGCCAGCGGTGAAGACCGGTTCCCTAACGCCGGCCGCGTCCTTGGCGGCGCTAATGGCTCGGCTTCGGGCGGTAACGTAAGTGCGGGTTCCAGCTTCGACGTCATTCTGACGGGCTTGGGCAGCGGCCAGACGTTGTACAGCAGTGGTCTGGCGGTTGATGGCACCGGTGGTCGTATCAACAAACCGGGCGAGGTCGATCTGCGATTTAGACATCGTCTCCGCCGCATCTGAGCCTTCAAAAAGGCGGGGCACGAGGACGGTGGCCAGGATCGACCCGGCGCCAAGAATAGCTGCGCCCCACGGTCCGGCGAAAAACGAAGCTAATTTGGCCGCACGCCCACCGGTATCGGCCAGCGCATCGGCGATCTGCGGCGCCTGCTGTGCGAAGATCAGGCCAGGGTTCTGGCCACCAGCGAGCTGCGTCGTGACATCGCTGATCTGTCGACCAAGATTACGCTGGGCGTTGGCAATCCGTCCGGAGGAACGGTCAACTTCATCGGCCGCCTTCTTCGACGCCGATCCAACGCGCGTAAAGCTGGTGGCGCTGTTTTGAGCCACACGGTCGAGGTTGGCGTCGAGCGTCTTGGCGGCCTGCTGCATTCGCCCGGTCGACATCTCGAATGTCCGGTCGAGATCCGTGATGCCGCTTTTCGCCTTATCAAGGCGTGCGATTACTTCGATCGCGACCGTTTCTGCGGTGACGGTCATCAGCTATTCCCACTCTTTCTGATGGCGATAGAGGCAGCCCGCGCGACAAGGTCGGCAACCTCTTTCCGCCGGATGTCGGCAGCGGGGGCCATGTAGGGACGGGCGGCCATCTTGCTGGTGCCGAATTCCAATGGCGCCGCATGCCCAGCGGTCGATACCACCAAGGCGTGCAATGGCTCGAGCTCGACGTGGTCGATGCCTCGGATCAGATCGCCTAGATCGTTATTGGGTGGCTCGCCTGGCTTACTTGCGACGTGCCCTTTGCCACTGACGGAGCCTTGCATGACCAGCCCTTTCGCCTGGTCTTCTATGATGCGGGCCCCTTGGACGACCGCAGGTGCGATGTCCTGTTCAAGCTGGGCCACCAGCTTCCGCAGACCGCCGCGAACCATCAGCCTTCGTCCTCGATCGATTCCGCTGGCGGTTCGACGCCAAATATCAGCGCCCCTACGATCGCGAATGCGTAATGCCACGCATCTTCGACCGGCTGGCCGACAATATAGGCGTCGATCAGTTGGAGGGCGCGCTGCGGGGTGACGCCTGACTCGACCCCGTTCACGATGGCACGGTTGCCGCCGATCAGCCCCAAGCGAATAACCTCGATGCTGTCGCGAATGGCAATCTCACTTGCCAAGGCTTCTGCCTCGCCAAGTGCCGACCAGTCCGGCTCACCGTTGCTCAGGAACGCGCGGCCTTTCGCCAGCCGGGCGAAAATCGCCCCAATGCCCATCGGAATGCGGGCACCGTCGCGGCCAATATAACCGAGCGTCCGTTCGAGTTCTTCGATCTGGGGTAGGCGCAAGGTGAAACGGTATATGCCGTCAGCGAACGGTACTTCGATCCACGTCACACGCCTCGGGCGGCTGCGGATCGCATTATAATAGGCGCAGATCTGCGCGACCGTCGGGCTGGTCTGTGCGAACGGAGCCGTCATGCGCGCAGCGCCCCGTGACTGCGAGCCGACCGCGTCACGGCATTGGCAACGATGTCGGCAAAGTCCTTCACGATGACCACGGCCCGTCCTTCTGTGATCGCCTCGAACCGCTGCTGCAGCTGCTGCATCTGTCGATATGCCTTGCGGTCTGCCTGAAGATCCTCGCGGCCTTCCTCATCAACCCAGCGAGAGACGACTTTCCAGCTCGTGGCGTAGTGGTCGACTACGTCCCACCCAAGGCGGATGAACTGATCTCGGAAATCAGTCGGCCGCGCCCTCAACGGGGCACCGGCTTTCCCATCCTTCGGCATTTTTGCGGTGCTTTGGTTTTCCATACCCCGATTTAATAGGGAGAGGCGCTGATCGGCTTACCGCCGTTGCAACGGGCAACCCCATCTTGAATAATCCGTTGGGCGAGTCCGAGGAGAAGACCGATCGCCCATGCCAGCAACGTCGTTCTATGCGACGGACCGAACAGTCCCCACGCCTTCGACATCATCCCGCTACAGCCGCGCAACGGCACCCTCGATGCGCAATGCCCGATTTGTCACGGCTATGGGCAGTGGAACACCGAGATCGATCTGGTCAGCTTCCGGTGTAAGCGAGCAATCTGCAATTATTGCCACGGGGCGGGATGGATCGAGACCGGCAACGACCCGGTTGGGCATGCCGACATCACCATGTCACCGGAAGGCTATCCGCAATGGGTCATAGCGTATGAGCCGCATCAGGATCCGGATCATCCTGTCGCAGACCCGGCTGCGCCACTGTCACCGCATCAGATTGACCGCTAGGCGGGTGCCCTAACTTGCCGCCCGGTCAGCCAGAGGAGCGGTGCATTTCCAGTTTCCGCCGCCGATCTGCCGCCCGGCGGCGCACCGCATCGGCGCGGGCAGCGACTAGATCCTCTCGCCCTTCCTCGTTAATCCATCGGCGGATGCAGCGCCAATTGCAGCGATAATGTTCGTCCAGCCCGTCCCAGCCCATTTCGATGTAGCGATCGCGAAAATCGTGGGGTTTGGGGCGGTAGGGGCGGACGAGACCGGTATCGTTGCGGCGGGGCAGACGGGCGGCCATGGTCCATCGGGCTACCTACCGCAGTCAGCCTGTATTACCGCCGCCACGGCTGCTGGAGGAGCGACCGGTGATTCGGCGTGACTTGTTCAACCTGTTCTCCGGGCGCGAGGCGCCGGACGCGCCGCGGCCCTGGGCACCATACGAGCTAGTGACCTTCCTGCCGGACGAGGAGGTTCGCGCGGCATTGGTGCAAACAGGTCTATGTCATGGTCGAGACGAAGACTTGGCGTTCGTGAAGGCCGCGATCGGCGGCACCGCGTTCGCCAAGAGCATCGACCTGCGACGTCATGGGACACAGCTCGACAAGGCGACGCTCAAGGCCATGAATGTCCGGCCCACCGCAATGCTGACCGCGGAATACCTGGCGATCCTAACCCCAGCCGGTCTTGCTGACCCACTCGAGGCGGCGCAGACCCTGACATCGGCGTACCTTGGTCAAATTGCGGTCACCAATTCGCTGGGCCGCGCCGAACATGCTGGCGTGGAGTTCGTCGAGGTGATTCCAAACAACATGGCGGCGGGGGCCTGCGCGGCATGCCTGAAGCTGGCAGAGAAGCCAGTGCCGATCGCCGAGGCACCGAAAGGCCCTCTGCCGGAATGCCCGCACCCGGAACAGTGTGTGATCCGATCTAGATCGATCCTTATCTGAATGCGAACGCCTGAAGGCTAGACTGGCGCTACAAGTCTGGTCAGGATCATGCCTCATCAAAGGGGCCACCCATGACGTACACGCCAACAAGCGCCTTCCGGATCGCTATACTGCGGGAAGTAGGGGCTACAGCCATCGTCTTGCATGCAGGCACGCGAGATAGTTCTTACTGGACTTGCCCCGGAAAAGTGGAGAGTTCCCTTGAGGTGAAAGGCGAACTCGATGACGAAGCAGCGACGTTTCACGAAGGAATTCGAGGAGGAA
>NZ_JBNNOB010000062.1:0-19871 GCF_050274375.1 Sphingomonas sp. NPDC019816 | reverse complement strand
GGCACATCGAGACGATCGTTCGTCAGATGCTGCAAAAGGTCGAGATCACCGACGGCGGCGACACCACGCTGCTGAAGGGCGAGCAGGTCGATCGCGAGGAAATGGACGCGATCAACGAAAAGCTCGATGCGAACCAGGTTCGTGCCCAGGGCAAGCCTGTCCTGCTCGGCATCACCAAGGCGAGCTTGCAGACCCGCAGCTTCATCTCGGCGGCGTCGTTCCAGGAGACCACCCGCGTTCTCACCGAGGCGGCGGTCCAGGGCAAGCAGGACACGCTGATGGGCCTGAAGGAGAATGTCATCGTCGGCCGCCTGATCCCGGCGGGTACCGGTGCGGGCATGAACCGCCTGCGCGTGGCTGCCTCCAGCCGCGATGCGGCGCTCCGCGCGCAGCAGCGCAAGCTGGCCGAGGCGATCATCGCGCCGGTCAGCGCGGCCGAGCAGCGGGCAGCGGAAAACGCCCGTTCGCCGCGTGAAGACGTCGGCACCGGCAACGATCCGCTGGCCGAGGTCGCACCCTCGGGCCACGGCACGGACGCCGATGCCGGCGAGTATCTGAACGACTGATCCGTCTAACGGATCGGAATGAAAGGGCCGCCGCCCGAGCAATCGGGCGGCGGCTTTTTTGCAACCAGACTGGTACAATTTGTCGTTGACGCGCGAGCAGGACTGGCAGACAGGCCGGCGCGACGAAACATCCCGATTTGCGCCGAACGGAGGGTGCGCAAGACTTTGTAACGGGAACCGAACCCCCCTCCCAACCATATACAAATACTGGAGAAGATCCCCGAACCGCACGGGTTATTGGTACGGCGCGGGGACCCTGGAGACCTGAAATGACGTCGCCCGAGATTGACGAAGACTATTTCTACCAACGTGCTGAAACGGAACTGGAACTGGCGCAGAAGGCGACCCACCCCGCAGCGGTTCGAGCCCATTATATCATCGCCAACCATTATCTCGATCGCGTGTACAGCCAGCCTGAAGAAGGCGTGGTGATCGAGGCGGCGGAATAAGACGTCGGGCGGGACGGCCTGCTCTCAGGCCATCGGTCGACAGGCGCCTGCGGGCGCCTGTTTCATATCCGGGCGCGGTCGGTTTCTCCCTTCGGGCGAGCATCGGGGGACGGCATGGCTATGTCGAACGGCCCACATATGCTGGCGGTCGTGGTCTAGACGACGCCCTATTCTGGCTTTGCTTCGGAACGCGATGCCCAGCATGGCCCGAGGGGCGGGGTGTGGGTTGGAGTCACGGCGACGCCGGCAACCGAGCCGCCTTTCCTATGAAGCCAGCCTTCAACCGTCCCAAGGTCGATCGACATTCCTTCCCTGCAAGGGGAGGTGGCAGGCCTCCGGCCTGACGGAGGGGGGCCCTCATTGGTGAGATCGGGCTTTACCTCACGACCGCTGACACCCCCCAATATGCTCCCGCATGGTCCTGTCCCCTTCAGGAGAGGGGTCGGGGATGGGGCTTATCCGCAATCGTGGCATTCGTGGACAGGCCCCACCCCAAACCTTCCCCTGAAGGGGAGGGGCTTGTATCGTTCAAGAGTATGATCTCCGGTTTGCGTGACAGGCCCGGGAATTCAGTTACTGCGCCTTGGCGGGCGGCATGGGCGTGTATTGCGCGGAAACCAGCCGCCAGTCGCCCTGGGCCTTGCGGGCGACATAGCGCACGCGCACCGAGCGGGCGGTGCCGTTGGGCAGGCTGATCGTGCGTCGTGCGGTCACGATCCCGATCGGACCCTGGACATGGGCGACGATGTCGGTGCTGGCCATCGGCGGGGCAGGGCGCTTGGCCTCCGGGGCGTAATAGCCAAGCACCTTGTCGCGCGTATCCACGTCACCGACCGGCGAAATCTCTTCATAATCGGGTGCCAGCGTCCGCTCGAGCGCGGCCGGGTCGAACCGGGTGCGTGCGGTCTCGAACCGTTCGACCAGCGTGCGGAGCCCCGCTTCCGGGGCTTCGGCCATCGGTGTCATGCCCGCGCCGGCAATCGCCAGTCCTGCGATCAGAAGACTCATCATAGCACTCCCCCTTGCTGTTCACCCCCCATTCCAGGCGCGTTTGCAAATGAGCGCAAGAGGGACCGCGCGCCTGGGGCAAAAGAAAAGGGCGACCCCCGCGAAGGGGCCGCCCTTTCTGTAGCTCGCCAAGCGAACGGGTGCGGCAGGTTGCCCTGCCGTAATCCGATTACTTGAGCTCGACAGTCGCGCCGGCTTCTTCGAGCTGCTTCTTGATCTTCTCGGCCTCGTCCTTGGCAATGCCTTCCTTGACGGGCTTCGGAGCGCCTTCGACCAGCGCCTTGGCTTCGGTCAGGCCCAGGCCGGTGATCGCGCGGACTTCCTTGATGACGTTGATCTTCTTGCCACCGTCGCCGGTGAGGATCACGTCGAATTCGGTCTTCTCTTCAGCGGCCGGAGCAGCAGCGCCGCCGGCGGCCGGAGCAGCTGCAACAGCAGCGGCGGCCGAGACGCCCCACTTCTCTTCGAGCATCTTCGAGAGCTCAGCGGCCTCGAGGACGGTCAGCTCGCTCAGCTGGTCAACCAGCGCGTTCAGGTCTGCCATGTTCTTATCTCCAATACGGGCCGGATGAAGTGGCCCGAGTGTGTCAGTTCAATCGTGTACGCCCGAAGATCAGGCGGCTTCCTTGTCCTTGTCGGCATAAGCCGCGAGGACGCGGGCGATCTGCGCCGCGGGAGCCTGGGTGATGGTGGCCAGCTTCGTGGCGGGCGCCACGATGAGACCGACCAGCTTCGCCCGGAGCTCGTCCAGCGAGGGCAGAGTCGCCAGCGCCTGCACGCCTGCGACATCAAGGACGTTCGCACCCATCGATCCGCCGACGATCTCGAACTTGTCGGTCGTCTTGGCGAAGTCCACGGCCACCTTGGCGGCGGCCACGGGATCGATCGAGCTGGCGATGCCGACGGGACCCGTCAGCATGTCAGCGACACCGGCATAGTCGGTGCCCTGGGCTGCGATCTTGGCAAGCCGGTTCTTCGAGACCTTGTAGGTCGCGCCGGCTTCCCGCATCTTCGTGCGCAGGGCCGTCGACTGGGCGACGGTCATGCCGTGGTTGCGGGTGATGACCACCACGCCAACCTCGTTGAAGTTGCTGTTCAGCTCGGCGACGGCCTGGGTCTTTTGATCGCGATCCATGCCATTCTCCATGGTTGGAACGACCGCGAACGGTCATCCCGGTTGCTTGACCGGGGGGTGTGACCACCCCTCGGGGTGTCCAGCGATGGGGAATGGGCAACCGACGCGTATGGAAACGCGGGGCAGACCGGGCGGGACCAGCGAGTGGCACGACCGGCAGAATCCTTTTCCCCGTCTCGGCAGGAGATTAAGCCAGGGCATATTCCCCGGCACCTGCTGTCTTGGACGGAATCCGTGTGGGCGAACCCAACGGATGCGGGCGGGCCATTGCCATGATCCCGCAGACGAGTCAAGCGGTGCCGGCGCATGACGGCCATGTCATGGAAAAGTCATTTCGACGTCATCGACATGACGCGGAAATGAAGCCGATATGACTTGGTGGCACGGCACATGGTCGCCCGAGACCGCGCCCGTGTCCGGGGCGGTGCCGGGGGATTTTCCATGTCGGATATCAACAACCTGGTCGCCTATGACGATGGCGACATCGATACCAATCGCTCCGCCAACACGCATATGAGCGACCTGATCGCCACCCGCCTGTCGCGTCGCCAGACGCTGCGCCACGGCGTGTCGGCGATGACCACCGCGCTGTTCGGCGGCGCGCTGCTGGCCGGTTGCGACGATGAGACGCCGCAGGCGGTCACCGCCACCGCCGCCGGCAGCACCGCCAGTGTCGCCGCCGGCCGCCCCGTCACGCTGACGGGCACGGTTTCCGCCGGGCAGGTCGCCAACACCAACTGGACCCAGACGGCCGGCCCATCGGTCACGCTGACCAATGCCAACAGTCTCGTCGCGACGTTCCGCGCGCCGGCGGTGGCGACCGCGACTCAGCTGGCCTTCAACCTGGAGATCACCAGCCGCGACGGCGTGGTTACCAATAACAGCGTGACGGTCACCGTCACGCCGATCGCGCTCGACTTCACCGCGGTGCCGCACAGCCTGGCGGACGTGGTGACGGTGCCGGCGGGCTATAGCGTCAGCGTTCTGTATCGTCTGGGCGATCCGATCGCCTCGGGCGTCGCGGCCTATGCGAACAACGGCACCGACACCAACTTCGCGCAACGCGCCGGCGACCATCATGACGGCATGAGCTATTTCGGCCTTGCGGCGTCGGGCAGCAATCCCGATCCGAACAACAGCACGCGCGGCCTGCTGGTCCTCAACCATGAGAATATCAGCGAGCAATATCTCCACGTGAACGGCCAGACGCCGTCCCCGCGCCCCGAGAGCGAGGCGATCAAGGAGATCGAGTGCCACGGCGTCTCGGTGATCGAGGTCACGCGCACCAATGGCGCGTGGCGCTATGTCCAGGGCTCGGCGCTCAACCGCCGCATCACGCCGAACACGCCGATGGCGTTCAGCGGCCCGGTCAAGGGCGCGGCCTGGCTGAAGACCGCCTATTCGACCGATGGCGGCATGGGGCGTGGCACGATCAACAACTGCGCCAACGGCACGATGGCGTGGCACACCTATCTGACCAACGAGGAAAACTGGTCGGGCTATTTCCGCCGCAGCACGGGCGATGCGGCGGTGCGCACCGCGACCACGCCGAAGCAGAACGTCTCGCTGGCCCGCTATGGCATCAGCGAAGGCCGCTCGGGCAATTATGGCTGGACCACGGTCACGCCGTCGGACCCATCGAGCACCATCTATCGCCGCTGGAACGCGACCGCCAATGCCGCGCTGGCGGCCGACGGCACGGCCGACTTCCGCAACGAGCCGTTCCAGTTCGGCTGGGTGGTCGAGATCGATCCGTTCAACCCCGCCTCGACCCCGCGCAAGCGCACGGCGCTGGGCCGCATGAACCATGAAGGCTGCGAGAGCGGCCGGATGATCGCCGGCGTCCGCCCGGCCTTCTACATGGGCGACGACGCGCAGAACGAATATATATACAAATTCGTGTCGGCGACGCCGTGGAACGCCTCGGACGCCAACGCCGCCGATCGTCTGGCGGTGGGCGACAAATATCTCGACAATGGCACGCTCTATGTCGCTAGGTTCAATGCGGACGGCACCGGCCAGTGGCTGCCGCTGGTGTTCGGCCAGAACGGGCTGAACGCGTCGAACAGCATCTATCCCTTCGCTGACCAGGCCGATGTCCTCATCAACACGCGTCTGGCGGGTGATGCGCTGGGCGCGACCAAGATGGACCGGCCCGAATGGACCGCGGTCAATCCGGCGACCGGCGAGATGTATTGCACGCTGACCAACAACAGCTCGCGCAAGCCGGTCGCCTCGGGCAGCCAGACCGCCGTCGATGCGGCCAATCCGCGCGCCTATGTCGATCCGCCCTCAACCTCGGTCGGCAACCGCAACGGCCACATCATCCGCCTGCGCGAGACCGGCGACACGACCGAGGCGACCAGCTTCACCTGGGACGTCTATGCCTTCGGTGCGGGCGCGGACCTGGACCCGACCAACATCAACCTGTCGGGTCTGGACGCGACCAACGACTTCTCGTCGCCCGACGGCCTGTGGTTCAGCCTGCCGAGCAATGTCGCGGGGCAGGCGACGCCGGTGATGTGGATTCAGACCGATGACGGCGCGTTCACCGACGTCACCAACTGCATGATGCTGGCCGCGATCCCCGGCCGGGTCGGCGATGGCGGCACGCGTTCGGTGACCAGCAGCGCGGGCGGGGCCACGGCGACGGTCACCACCCGCATCGGCAAGGCGCCCGGCGTCACGCTGAAGCGCTTCCTGGTGGGGCCGAAGCAGTGCGAGATCACCGGCATCCACTCGACGCCGGACGGCACCTCGGTGTTCGTCAACATCCAGCATCCGGGCGAAGGCGCCAGCACCCCGGCGGCGCCGACCAGCAACTGGCCCGACAGCCAGTCGGGCAGCGCGGCGGCGACCGTGCGGCCGCGTTCGGCCACCATCGTCATCACCAAGAATGACGGCGGGGTGGTCGCGATCTGATCGATCGACCGCGTCGGTAAAAGGGCCCGGTAAAAGGGCTGGGGGCCGGGAAGGTGATTGCCTTCCCGGCCCCTTTGTCGTTGAAAGGGCCGGATGAAAGGGGACGGCATGACGACGACACGGCGTGAGGTAATGGTCGGCGCGGCCGTCATCGGGCTGGGAGCCGTGACCGACCCGGTGCGGGGGCGGGCACAAAGCGGGGACCGGTTGATCGCCGGTACCTATGCCAATGAAGGCGGCAAGGGACTGTACCCGATCGTCGATGGCCGGGTGGGCGTGCCGGTGGCGGGTATCGTCAATGCTTCTTACGGCGTCGGCGATGGGCCGGGCGGCGCCTTCTATCTGCTGCGCGAGCAGGCCGAGGGGTATGTCGGTGCCTATGGTCCCGGCTGGAAGCGGCGTGGCGGTGCGGCGACCGGGGGCAAGGACCCGTGCCATGTCGCGCTCGACCGATCCTCGGCCTGTCTGGCGGTCGCCAATTATTCCAGCGGGTCGGTCGCTTTCTACCAGCTCGACCGCCGGACCGGCGCACCGGGCGCGGCGCGTGTCTTCCAACATCGGGGCCACGGCCCCAATGCCGAGCGTCAGGCCGGGCCGCATGCGCATTGGGTGGGGTTCAGCCCCGACCGTCGCTGGCTGCATGCCGTTGACCTGGGGGCGGACGCGATCTTCGCCTATCGCTTCGATCCCGTCGCGCGCACGCTGGCCGAGCCGGCGGTGGCATGGCAGGCCCCCGCCGGGGTCGGGCCGCGCCATATGGTCCGCCACCCGACGCTGGCGCGCGCCTATGTCGCGTGCGAACTGGAACCACGCCTGTTCGTGCTCGACGCGCTGCCCGATGGCCGTTTCCGTGACGTGGGTGAGCGGCCGCTGCTGCCCGAGGGCGCGACGGGACCGTCCTATGCCGCGCATATCGCGATCGATCGCGCGGGGCGGACGCTCTATGTCTCCAATCGCGGCGCCAACAGCATCACCGTCTTCGCGCTGGATGCGAAGGGCCAGCCCAAGGCGGTACAGCATGTGCCGACCGGCGGGGACTGGCCACGCTTCTTCCTGCTGCGCGAGGGGCGGGGCGAGATGCTGGTCGCGAACGAGCGGTCGGGCACGGTCAACGCCTTTCATATAGGCCGCGACGGCCGGCTGACCGCGACCGGGCAGAGCGTGGCGATCCCCGGCGTGGTGTTCCTGGCCGAGGCTTGAAGCAGGCTCGGATCTCGCCATTATCCGCTTCCTTCCCGTAAACGGGAGGGGGTGGGGGCGGGGCGGAGCCTCACCGCGACCATCGCTTGCGGCGCAGCCCCCACCCCAAACCCCTCCCCCCTGCCGGGTGGAGGGGCTTGTCCAATTCCCAACCTCGAAGGCGGTCATGCGCTTCTTCCAACCCCTGCTCGCCGGAGCCACGCTGTCGGGGCGCCTGATCGCCTGTATCGGCGCGGTGATCGGCATTGCCCTGACCATCATCGTGTGCGCCGGCCTGCCGCCGCTCGGCCCCGACCTGCCGATCATCGTCGCGCCGTTGGGGGCCTCGGCGGTGCTGGTCTTCGCGGTGCCCGCCAGTCCGCTCGCCCAGCCCTGGTCGGTGGTCGGCGGCAATGTCCTGTCGACGCTGGTCGGGGCGGCGGTGTTTCAGGCGATCCCGTCACTGCCGCTGGCGGCGGGCTGTGCGGTCGGGGGTGCGATCCTGGTCATGTCGCTATGCCGGTGCCTGCATCCGCCGGGCGGCGCGGCGGCCCTGACCGCCGTGATCGGCAGCCAGGGTATCCATGCGGCGGGCTTCGCTTTCGCCTTCGCGCCGGTCGCGATCAACTCGATCGCGCTGGTGGCGCTGGGCATGTTTTTCCACCGCGCGACGGGGCGCAGCTATCCGCACGAGCCGGCGGTGGCGCCGCCCAGCGCGGACGCAGCGCGCATCCGGCCGGAGGATGTCGACGCCGCGCTGGCGGACATGCACGAGAGCTTCGACATCGCGCGCGAGGACCTCGACACGCTGCTCGCCCATGCCGAGCGCCATGCGCGGGCGAGGGTGGCGCCGGTACCGGCGAAGCGCTTCCTGAGGGGCGGTTAAGGACCCATCCTTCGTTCACGCTGAGCGAAGTCGAAGCGCACGGGCCAACCGGGCGGCTTGGCGGGGGGCAGCCCTTGGCCTTCGACTTCGCTCAGGCTGAACGGGGTTGGGCAATAAAAAAGCTCGCCCCTCACGAAGAGGGACGGGCCTTCCCGTCACACGGTAAACCCGATCAGCGATACTTGCCGCTGAACGAGATGCCGATGATGCGCGGCTCGTTGAACACGGCCGCCATATAGTTCTCGATCACGCCCTTCAGGTTCTTCTCGTTCGTGATGTTGCGCGCGAAGACCGACAGGCTCCAGTCGTCATGCGGCGCGGTATAGCCGATGCTCAGGCCGCCCTCGAAATTGCCGTTCGCGGTGAACTCCTTGGTCCGGTACAGCACGAAGTTCGTGTAACCCTGCAGGTTCCAGTCGGTCGAGATGAACGCCTTGCCACCGTTCGACAGCGGCATGTCGTACTTGGCCGCCAGGTTGACGTTGTATTCCGGCGCGTTGGGCAGCGGGTTGCCGTCGATCGGCACGAAGAACGCGTTCGCCCCGAAGATGCGGCGCGTCGTCACCGGACCGTTCAGCACGGTGCAGACCATCACGCCGTTCAGGCCGCAGGTCTGGACGCTGACATTGCGGTCGCGGATTTCCGAGTGCAGCAGGCTGACGCCCGCCGACAGCGCCAGGTTGCGCACCGGCAACCACTGCGCATCGGCCTCCAGGCCGTACGCCACCGCCTTGTTCGCGTTGAGCAGCACGCCGTTGCCGTCCGAGTCGTTGCCGTTCAGCTGGATGTTCTTCACGCGGTACGCGAAGGCCGCCGCGTTCAGGCGCAGCGTGTTGTCGAACAGCTTCGACTTGAAGCCGGTCTCGAACGACAGGTTCGTTTCCGAACCGGCGGTCGAGAAGTCCGAGTTGAACACCGCCGAGCGGCCCTGGATCGTCGGGCCACGGAAGCCTTCGGCCGCGCGGACATAGACGTTCAGCTCGGGCGAGACCTCATACAGCGCCGACAGGTCCCAGCTGGGCTTGGTGTCCGACAGGCGCACGTCGCGGCGACCGCGATAGGTCGACACGCCCAACGCGCTGTCGGCGGTGCGCAGCAACTGGGTACGCTTGGTATCCTCGCTGACGCGGCCACCGGCGGTCAGCAGCAGGCGGTCGGTCGCCTGATAGCTGACCTGACCGAACACGCCCCAGGAGGTGTTGACGTCGTGCAGGCGGACCCAGTTGTTGGGGTTCGCGCCGATCAGGAACGCGCGCTGGTAGAAGTCGGTGATGTCGCGGCTGTCGAAATAGATGCCGCCCAGCTGCCACTTGAACGGACCGCCCGAAGTTGAGGCCAGGCGGACTTCCTGCGTCCACTGGTCAAGATCGCGAACCTGACCCTGGCTCAGGCCATAGCCGTTGGGCTGGCCGTTCACCGGGAAGTTGGTCGCCGCGCCGCCATCGGTGTCGCCCTTGCTGAAGCCCGAGGTGGTCTCATAGGCGGTGATCGAGGTCAGCTCGGCCGCGCCCAGATTCCAGGCGGCGCGGAGCGAGGCGCCCTGCGTCTCATAGGACTGCGGATTGCCGCGCCCTTCGTCATAGGCCACCTGATCGCGCGGCTCGGCCGACACGTCGCGCGAACCCTTCTTCAGCGCACCACGATGGAACAGCGTCGAGGTGCCGTCATACCAGCGGGCATGGCCGGCCAGGTTGAACGACAGCGTCTCGGTGGGCGTGAACAGCAGCTGGAGGCGCACGTCGCGCTCGGTGAAGCCGCCCATCGCGTCCTTCTTGGGCGTCAGCGTACGATCGGCGCTGGGGCCCGAATAGACATTGTCGACCCAGTTGTCGCGGTGCTGCACCAGCGCCGACAGGCGGAAGGCCAGCACGTCGCGGATCAGCGGACCGCCGACGCCGGCGTCCATGCTGATCGTGTTGTAGCTGCCGATCGAGGCGGTGGCGCGGCTCTTGAACTCCTGGCTCGGCTTGATCGTGTCGAACTTGATGATGCCGGCGGTCGTGTTGCGCCCGAACAGCGAGCCCTGCGGCCCGCGCAGCACTTCGACCTGATCGACGTCGAACACCGGGTTCGACTTCAGCACGACATGTTCGAGGACGACGTCGTCCTGGATGATCGACACCGGCTGCGACGCGCCGAGATAGAAGTCGATATTGCCCAGGCCACGGATGTAGAAGCGCGGGAAGATGCGGCCCGTGGTGGTTTCGGCATAGAGGCCGGGCACGCGGCCCGACAGCGCCAGAATGTCCTCGCCGCCCTGCTGGAAGGCGCGCAGGTCCTGGCCGCCGACAACGCCGACCGACACCGGCACGCGATTCAGGCTTTCCGAACGACGCTCGGCGGTGACGACGATGTCGTTCAGCCCACCTTGCTCGTCACTGGCGCCGGTCGTCGTGCCGCCCTGGTCGGCGGTCTGCGCGATCGCCGGCACGGCCGCCAGCGTTCCCCACGCCGCGCCCAGCAGCGCCACGGTCTTGATAACGGACTTCATGATGTTCCCCACGCTCGGCGGATCGGTCGATGCCGTCCGCCTGATTGCAATTTCTCCCGGTGAGGCGGGCGGTTAGAACCGCATTATGGCGCTCGCGTGACAGAAGTGGTGCGCTAACACCACAGTTGGTCAGGAATATGGGGTCCACCCCATGGTGCCGTCATGCAACGCAATGTCGCGTGCCGCATTGATGCCCGAAAGGCTGTTTCGACGGCGCAACGACGGGGGATGGGCATGGCGGAGGGCAAGGACGCGGCGGCAGCGGCAGCGGGGCGCGAGGGGGCATTGGCCCGGCTGGCATTGCGGTTCACGAGCTGGGCCGAGCGCTGGTTTCCCGACGCCTTCGTCTTCGTCGCCATCGCGGTCGTCGTGGTGGCCGCCGCCGCGATGATCAACGGCGCTTCGGCCCCGGCGGTCGCCAGGAGCTTCGGCGACGGCTTCTGGACGCTGATCCCCTTCACCATGCAAATGGCCTTCGTCACGATCGGCGGCTATGTCGTGGCGACCTCGCGCCCCGTCCAGCGGCTGATCGACTGGTTGGCCAAGCGGCCGCGCAGCGCGCGCGGCGCGATCGGCCTCATCGCCTTGGCGACCATGATTTCCTCGCTGCTGAGCTGGGGCTTGAGCCTGATCTTCGGCGGGCTCTTGGCGCGGGCGTGCGCGCGGCGGACCGACTTGCGGATGGATTACCGCGCGGCGGGCGCGGCGGCCTATCTGGGGCTGGGTGCGACCTGGGCGATGGGGCTGTCCTCCTCGTCGGCGCAGCTTCAGGCCAATCCCGCCAGCCTGCCGCCCGCGCTGCTACCCATCACCGGCGTCATCCCGTTCAGCCAGACGATCTTCCTGTGGCAGTCGATGCTGATCGCCGGCATACTGATCATCCTGTCGACGATCATCGCGGTCGCCTCTGCCCCCGGTCGCGATACGGCGGTCACCGCGCAGGACATGGGCATCGATCCGGCGCGCGAGGCCGACGACCTGCCCCCGCGCACGCAGCCGGGCGAGTGGCTGGAACATGCGCCGCTGCTCACGATCCTCATCGGGCTGCTGGCGCTGGGCTGGCTGGTGCAGGAGTTCGCACGTCAGGACTGGATGATCGCCATCTCCAACCTCAATACCTATAATTTCCTGTTCCTGATGGCGGGACTGGTGCTGCACTGGCGGCCCAAGCGCTTCCTGATCGCGCTGGGACGCTCGGTGCCGGCGACGGCGGGCATCCTGATCCAATATCCCTTCTACGCCGCGATCGCCGCGATGCTGACCGGCGCGACCAACGCCGCCGGGGTGGGCGTCGCCGACCGGATCGCACACGCCTTCGTCGCGCTGAACACGCAGAGCAGCTTTCCGCTGACCATGGGCGCCTATTCGGCGATCTTGGGGTTTTTCATCCCCTCGGGCGGCGGCAAATGGCTGCTCGAGGCGCCCTATGTGATGCAGGCGGCCAACGAACTCCAGGTCCATCTCGGCTGGGCGGTGCAGATCTACAACGCGTCCGAGGCGCTGCCCAACCTGATCAACCCCTTCTGGATGCTGCCCTTGCTGGGCATATTGGGGCTGAAGGCGCGCGACATCGTGGGGTTCAGTTTCCTGCAGCTGATCGTCCACCTGCCGGTGGTGCTGTTCCTGCTCTGGGCGCTGTCCTTCACGCTGCCCTATCAGCCGCCGATGATGCCCGGAACCGGATGACTGTCACATTGTTGTAACCCAGTTTTGCTTGACGTGCTGCCTGTGGCTGGTCAGGGGGGCGGCGTTCGTACCATCTTCCGTTCATGACCCTGTTACGGTCCGGCGTTTCGCCGTGGCCCGATAGGCCATGGGCCAAAGACGTGTATGATATCGGATCACTATCGGGGTTTACCGACTGATGTTCGCCTGGTTTCAACGCCTTCTGCCGAAGACGGGCAATTTCTTCGAACTGTTCGAGGCGCAGGCCGCGACGATCCTGGCGGGGGCCGAGGCCACCGTCCGGCTGTTCGACACGCAAGGGGACACCGCCGACGAGATCGCCGTCGTCGCCGCGCGCGAGCATGACGCGGACGAGATCACGCGCAAGGTGCTGACCTCGGTCCGCTCGACCTTCCTGACGCCGTTCGACCGCGCCTCGATCACCTCGCTGATCGGCTCGCTCGACGACACGATCGACGAGATGCACGCCGCCGCCACCGCGATCGGCCTGTACCGGCTGACCCGCTTCGCCCCCGAAATGCGCGAGATGGCGACCGTCGCGGTCGAGGCGGCCCGGCTGACCGTCGAGGCGATGCCGCTGATGCGCGATGTGGCGCGCAACGGCGACCGGCTGCACGCGCTGACCGAGGAACTGGTCCGGCTGGAGGGTCGCGCCGACGACATCCACGCGGCGGGCCTGAAGCGCACGCTGGAGGAATGCGGCGAGCGCGACACGCTGCGCTTCGTGATCGAGAAGGAAGTCTACAAGCATCTGGAGCGCATCCTCGACGCGTTCGAGGATGTCGCCGACGAGATCGACGGCATCGTCATCGATCACGCCTGAGGCGGCGGCAATGCACGAACTCGCCTTTCCGCTGCTGGCCGGCCTGATCCTGGTCGCGCTGGCGTTCGATTATCTCAACGGCCTGCACGACGCGGCCAATTCGATCGCGACCGTGGTGGCGACGCGGCTGTTGTCGCCGGTCGCGGCGGTGGTGTTCGCCGCCTTCTTCAACTTCGCGGCCTATTTCCTGACCGTCGCCTTCCCCAGCCTGCATGCGGTGGCGGAGACGATCGGCAAGGGCCTGATCGACAAAAGCATCGTCACGCCCGCCGTCATCTTCGGTGCACTGGGCGGGGCGATGGCGTGGAACGTCATCACCTGGCTGCGCGGTATCCCCTCGTCGAGCAGCCATGCGCTGGTCGGCGGGCTGGTCGGCGCGGGCGTCGCCCATGCCGGCATGGATGCGGTGAAGTGGGCGGGCCTGAACAAGACGCTGCTCGCCATCGTGCTGTCGCCGATGCTGGGCATGATGCTGGCCATGCTGGTCATGCTGCTGAGCAGTTGGGCGGTCCGCCGCTCGACCGCGGGGCAGGCGGAGCGCAGCTTCCGCGCGATGCACCTCGTCTCCTCGGCGGCCTATTCGCTCAGCCACGGGCTGAACGATGCGCAGAAGACGATGGGGATCATCACCGTGCTCCTCTATTCGACCGGCCGCCTGACCGGACCGTTCGAGGTGCCGCACTGGGTCGCCATCTCCTGCTATGTCGCGATCGCGCTGGGCACGATGACCGGCGGCTGGCGGATCATCGAGACGATGGGTACCCGCATCACCAAGCTGTCGCAGCATCAGGGTTTCAGCGCGTCGACCGCCGGATCGATCGTGATCTTCCTGGCCTCGGCCATGGGTATCCCGGTGTCGACGACGCACACCATCACCGGTTCGATCATCGGCGCGGGCGTGGCCAGGCGCGCCTCGGCGGTGCGCTGGGGCGTGGCGGGCAATGTGGTGATCGCCTGGATCATCACCATCCCCGCCTCCGCCGTGATGGGGGCGGGGTTCTACCTGCTGACCCGGTTGTTCTGATGAGGGGGGAGGGCGAAGGTCCTCCCCTTTTTCTTTTGGGCATACCACCCTCCGTTCAGCCTGAGCGCAGTCGAAGGCCAAGGGATTCGGGTTCGCGCAGAGGCGCGGAGGACGCAGAGGAGTAATACCTCTCCTCTACATTATTCTCTTCCCCGGCGAAGGCCGGGGCCAAGATGCGGTTGATATGAAAGCGCGTTGCGCCGGCGCGTGGGAGACAAGAGGGGGCCGCTCTCGACAGCTTACCGCGACTGGACCCCGGCCTCCGCCGGGGTGGTGGAAAAGAGTGAGAGCAAGCCCTTCCTCTCTGCGTCCTCCGCGCCTTTGCGCGAACCCGCATGGCGTGGCCTTCGACTCCGCTCAGGCGGAACGGAATTGGGGATTTGGGAGGGGCGTCATATAGGCCCATCCCCACACCCTCACGACCCCGTGACCGGCCCCCCGGCGGCCTGGAACAGCGCGACCGTGTCGGTCATCCGCGCCGCCTTGGCCTGGATCAGCTGCGCGCGCGCCTGCGCGTCCGTGGCGGTGGCGTTCAGCAGTTGCAGCGTCCCCACATCGCCCAGCGCCAACTGACGCCGCGCGAACGTCAGCGCCTGGCCCGCCGCGTTGCTCGCCCGCTGTGCCGCGTCGAGCGCCTGGGCGTCGGTCGACAGGCCGGTTAGCGAGTCCGCGACATTGCCGAACGCCTGAAGCACCGCCTGGCGATATTGCGCCTTGGCACCGTCCAGCGCGGCCTCCGCCGCCTTTTGCTGGTGACGCAGCGCATTGGCGTGGAGCAGCGGCTGGGTGATGCCGCCGAGCAGCGCCCAGAAGGGGTTGCCGCTTTTGAACATGTCGCCGAAATTCTGTGCCGAGCCGCCGGCATTGGCCGACAGCTGGATGCTGGGCAGGCGCGCGGCGATGGCGGCGCCGACATCGGCCCCGGCCCCCTGCAACTGCGCTTCGGCCGCCAACACGTCGGGTCGGCGATGGACCAGCTCGGACGGTACGATCGCGGGTAGTTCGGTCGGCAGGGTCAGCTGCGACAGCTCGGGCAGCGGCGGTAATGCCGATCCCGCCGGACGGCCGATCAGCGTCGCGATGACGGTACGCTGCGCCGCTTCGGCCCGGACCAGCGGTGGCATCGCGCCTTCGGCATTGGCGAGCGCGGCCTGCTGCTGCGCGACGTCGGACGCACCGACCGCGCCCAGTCGCTGCCGCTGTTGCAACGCGCCCAATATGTCGCGGTTGACCGTCACGGCGGTCTGCGCGGCGGCGACCTGTTCGGCCAGACTCGCCCGCTCGATCAGCGCGGTGACGAGGTTCGCCGCCACCGTCATCCGTGCCGCGTCGAGTTGATGCCGCTCGACCTCGGCGCGCGCGACGGCAGAGCGGACCTGCGCCCGGTTGCCGCCGAACGCATCGACGTCATAGGAGACGCTGACCTGCGCGGTGTGCAGCGTATAGAGCTGCTGGTTCTGGTCGGCGACCGCCGGGGACAGCGCGTTGGACACGCGGGTCCGCTGCACATTGTAGTTCAGCCCGCCCTGCGGAAACAGCAGCGAGCCGCGCGTCGCGCGCGCCTGTTCCCGTGCCTGCCGCAGCGAGGCTTCGGCGACTCCGACGTCGTTGTTGTGGGCCAGCGCCTCGGCGACCAGCGCGTCGAGCTGGGCGTTGCCGAAGGCGTGCCACCATTCGGGCGCGATGGTGGCCGAGACGGTCTGCGCCGGGCCGCTGGCTGGCGCGATCACCGGGGCGGGGGCCATGGGCGGCAGGCTGGCATGCGCGTCCAGATCATGCGGGCCGACCGCACAGGCGGAGACGCATGCCAGCAAGGGCAGGGTCAGGAAACGCTTCATGCCATGGCTCCCGTATCGGGCTGGTCGTCGTGGAAATGGTCGGTCTTCTTCGGGCGCTGCGACAGTGGCAGGCGGGTCGAGAAGCGGCTGATCAGCACCGGCAGGACCAAGAGGATCAGCACGGGCGCGAGCGTCATGCCGCCGACCACGACCAGCGCGAGCGGCTTCTGCACCTGGCTGCCGATGCCGTGCGACAGGGCGGCGGGCAACAGGCCGATCGCGGCGACCAGACAGGTCATGACGACCGGGCGCAGGCTGTTTTTGACGGTGGTGGCCAGCGCGTTCTCACGCGGGGCGCCTTCGTCGATCGCGTTGTTGAAGGTGGTGACGACCAGGATGCCGTCCATCACCGCGATGCCGAACAAGGCCACGAAGCCGATCGCCGCCGAGATGCTGAACGCCGTGCCGGTCAGCGCCAGCGCCAGCACGCCGCCCACGATCGCCATCGGGATTGCCGAAAAGGCGAGCAGGCTGTCGCGCATCGCGCCGAAGTTCGCATAGAGCAGCAGCAGGATGAGCACGAGGCTGATCGGCACCACGATCTCCAGCCGCGAGATGGCGTTCTTCAGGTTATCCAGCTCGCCCGCCCATTCCAGATGATAGCCCGGCGGCAGCTGGACATTCTGGTTGATCCGGCTGCGCGCCTCCTCGACCGCGCTGCCCAGGTCGCGGCCACGCACCGAGAATTTGATGGGCACGTAACGCTCCTGATGCTCGCGATAGATGAACGAGGCACCGCTGGTCAGCTTGACGTTGGCCACCTCGGACAGCGGCACCTGGATGGTCCCGTTGCCGTCCGGGCTGGGCGCGCCGATCGTGATGTTGCGCACCGATTCCAGCGAGTCGCGCTGCTTGGGCTGGAGCCGCACGATGATCGGGAAGTGGCGGTCGGTACCCGGCTCGTACAGGTCGGCCGAAGACTGGCCACCGATGGCGGCCGCCACCGTCTGGTTGATGTCGTCGGGCGTCAGGCCATAGCGGGCCGCTTTGGCACGATCGACGTCGATGCGCACGGTCGGCTGGCCCAGGATCTCGAATACGCCGAGATCCTCGATGCCCTTCACCTTGGCCATCTGCGCCTTGATCTGGTTGGCCAGCTTTTCCAGCGTGACCAGATCGGGGCCGAACAGCTTGATCGAGTTCGCGCCCTTCACGCCAGAGGCGGCTTCCTCGACATTATCCTCGATGATTTGCGAGAAGGAGAAGTCGACGCCGGGATATTTCTTGGCGAGGCGGGTCGACAATTCGTCGATCAGCTTCTCCTTGGTCATGCCGCTGGGCCAGGTGTCGAAGGGCTTCAGCGGAACGAAGAATTCGACGTTGAAGAAGCCGGTGGCGTCGGTGCCGTCGTCCGGGCGGCCATGGGCGGAGAGGACCGCCGTGGTCTCGGGATAGGTGGCGATGATCTTGCGCACCTCATTGGTCACCTTCTCGCCCGCCTCGAGGCTGATCGAGGAGGGGAGGGTGGCGCGGATGTACATATTGCCTTCTTCGAGGTGCGGCAGGAACTCGATGCCCAGCGAGCGCACGCCGACGACCGCCAGCACCATCATCAGCGCCGCGCCGCCCAGCGTCACGATCTTGTTGCGCAGCGCGAAGGACGCGGCGGGTTCGTAGATGCGGCGCAGGCGGCCGACGATGAAGGTCTCGGTCTCGGCCAGCTTGTCCGGCAGGAGGAGCGTCGAGAGCACCGGCGCGACGGTGAAGGTCGCCAGCAGGCCGCCGGTGATCGCATAGGCATAGGTCTTGGCCATCGGGCCGAAGATGTGACCCTCGACGCCGGTCAGGGTGAACAGCGGCAGGAAGCTGGCGATGATGATCGCGGCGGCGAAGAAGATGCCGCGGCTGACCTCCGACGAGGCGCCCAGCACCGCGCCGAAGCGGCTGGCCATGGTGTAGCGGCCCTGGCCGTTATCCACGGCGGCGGAGCGTTCGACCATGTGGCGGAAGATATTCTCCACCATGATGACGCAGGCATCGACGACGAGGCCGAAGTCCAGCGCGCCGACCGACAGCAGGTTCGCACTCTCGCCCTGCAACACCAGGATCAGGATCGCGAAGGCCAAGGCGAAGGGGATGGTCGCCGCCACGATGATCGCCGAGCGCAGATTGCCGAGGAACAGCCATTGCAGCGCGAAGATCAGCAGGATGCCCACCACCATGTTTTCCATGACGGTGTGGATGGTCAGGTTGATGAGGTCGGAACGGTCGTAGATGCGCTCCAGATGGACGCCGGGGGGTAGGACGCCGCTGTCGTTGATGTTGGCGACCTCGGCCTGGACGGCCTTGATCGTCGGCATCGACTGGGCGCCGCGCTGCATCAGGACGATGCCCTGCACGATGTCGTCGTCATTGTTGTACCCGGCGATGCCCATGCGCGGGGCGTTGCCGATCTTGACGGTCGCCACGTCCTTGATGAGCACGGGGGTGCCGCCCGCTTCGCCGACCAGCACGTTCTGGATCGCGTCGGGCGACTGGATCAGACCGACGCCGCGCACGATCGCGGCCTGTTCGCCGAAGTTGATCGTCTGGCCGCCGACATTGCCGTCGCTCTTGGACAAGGCCGCCAGCACCTGCGCGACCGTCACGCCGTGGGCGGTCAGCCGGTTCTGGTCGATGACCACGTCATAGGCGCGCAGCTTGCCGCCCCAGCCGGTCACATCGATCACGCCCGGAATTCGCTTGAACCGGCGCTGGAGCACCCAGTCCTGCAACGTCTTCAGGTCCATCACCGAATAGCCCTTGGGCGCGGCGATGCGGTAGCGATAGATCTCACCCACCGGCGAGGTCGGCGACAGCGTCGGCTGCGCACCACCGGCCAGCGGCGGCAGCTGCGACAGGCGGTTGATGACCTGCTGACGCGCCTGTTCGTTGGTATAGTCGTAGGTGAACTGGATCTTGATGTCCGACAGGCCGAACAGGCTGATCGCGCGGATCGCGGTCAGATGCGGGATGCCCGCCATCTGGACCTCGATCGGGATGGTGACGTTGCGCTCCATCTCCTCGGCCGACAGGCCCTGGGTCTGGGTGATGACCTCGACCATCGGCGGAACCGGGTCGGGATAGGCTTCGATGTTGAGGTTGATGAAGCCGATGACGCCAGCGACAATCATCGAAAAGAACAGGCCGACGATCAGCAGTCGCTGACGCAGCGCAAAGTCGACGATGCGGTTCATTATTCGCCGATCCCCGCTTCGTTGACGAACAGCGCGCCCGAGGTGACGATCCGCTCGCCCGGCTTCAAGCCGGAGGTGATGGTGACCAGGCCATTGGCGGAGTCGCCGGTGGTCACGTCGCGCGCAACCAGCAGACCGTCGGGCCGCATGATCCAGACGCGGGCATTGTCGCCTTCATGGATGACGGCGGCGGCGGGCACGCGGATCGCCTCGCCCGCATTCCGATGCCGGATCGCGAAGCTGGCGAACATTTGCGGCTTCAACACCTTGTCGGGATTGGGAATCGACGCGCGCACCGGCAGGCGATGGGTTTCGGGATCGAGTGCGGCGCCGACCAGATCGATGGTGGCGTGGAAGACGCGGCCGGGCACGGCGGGCGTCGTCACCTCGACCGGGTCGCCGACGCGGACATTCCCGGCATCGCTCTCGGCCACCTGCGCGACCAGCCAGACGCGCGACGGGTCGGTGATGGTCATCACCGGCTTGTCGCCGCCCTGCGAGACATATTGCCCCGGCGCGACATCGCGCGAGGCGACGACGCCGCTGATCGGCGCGACCAGCGTGGTGATGTCGTGAATGCCCGAGCCCTGACCGGAACTTTCCAGCCGGTTGATCTCACCCTGCGACTTGCCGAGCACGGCCAGCTTGTCGCGCGCGGCGCCCAGCGAGGCGGCGGCGGTGCGCGCGG
>NZ_JBNNOB010000061.1:0-19960 GCF_050274375.1 Sphingomonas sp. NPDC019816 | reverse complement strand
TCATAGCCATAGGACGACAGGCCATAGCTGATGCAGCCGTCGCGACGCTGGCTCTCGACAAAGGGCTCGATCATCCCTTGGGTCTGCGCGGCCTCGCGAATCCAGCGGTCGGACAGGATCGACATCTTCATTCCCCTTTAGCGTTGCCGCTCATCGCCGGATCGCGGGGGCGGGGCAAGCGTGGAAACGCAAAATGGCGCTTGCGGTCGGCATGACCTCGGCACGGTCGACCTGAAGCGGGTCCCCGCTTTGCTCGCTGATCGCAACTATGAACAGCATGACGGTGAAACAGGCACATTGGCTTGATCACAGGAACGCGCGCCCGCCCGATTCAATCGGGACGCGCAGCAGGCGCAATGGACCGAACACGCCCAGCGGATCGCGGCCGCTTGATCCTGGTTTGCGAGCGATGCGGGAGCAGCGCTGGAAAAGGTGGCTTACGCGAAGCCACGAAGAACGATGTTTCGCGCGGAGGCGCGGAGGACGCGGAGGTGGCGTATCCGGTCGTTACCGGTGGCCGGTCATCAGCGGCCTAACCGATTTCGGACCTGCCTATTATCCGCGCTTTAGCGCGCCAATCTTCGCGCCTTCGCGTCTTCGCGTGACGAATCAGCGGATCCCCAGGTCCGCCGGACCAAAGGCATCGGGCAGCAACTCCGAAAGCCGGTACGACCGCACCGCATCGCCTTCGGCCGCGCCGCAATGGACGGGGAGGTCGCGGCCGCCCATCTGCGCGGCCTCGTTGATGACCTGGCGGCAGCGGCCGCAGGGGCTGACCGGGGTGGTGCCGGTTGCCTTGCCGTCGGCGTCCATCGCGCCGCCGATCACGCCGATCGCGACGATCTCGCGCAACCGCCCGGCGGCCGAGGCGGTGGCGATCGCGACCGTCTCGGCGCAGAGCGACAGGCCGTAGCTGGCATTCTCGAAATTGGCGCCGGTGATCACCGAGCCATCCGCCATCAGCAACGCGGCCCCCACCGCGAACCGGCTATAGGGCGCATGGGCATGCAGGGCGGCGGTGCGGGCGGCGGCGATCAGCGCGGTCGCGTCGGCGGCGGTTTCAGTCATGGTGTAACGACATCCCAATGGACGGGGCCTTCCACCCCTTCGACCCGGCGGAAGTCGCTGGCACGCCACATGCGCCAGGGGCGTGCGGCGTAGTCGGGCTTGAAGACATTGCCGATCGCCCAGATCGGACGGTCGAGCGCGGCGGTGATGCTATAGTCCGACTCGAACGGCTTGGACACGCGCAGCATCACCGGCTTGCCGGTATGCGTCTCGACCATGGTCACGAACCGGGTCAGGTCGGCGACCAGCGTCGCGCGCTCGGGCCGCGCGGTGCAATCGTCGTGATAGGACAGGTCGATCGCGGCGGGCAGGGCGTCGCCCACGCGCGGCACGAAGATGTTGAACGCATCCGCCTGCGCGGTCGCGGGCTGGCACAGCGAATAGATATGGACGGCGCCACGCCGCAGGCCCGCCTCGGGTAGCGCGGCCCAGTTCGCCTCGAACGACGGCTCGCGCCGGTCCGCGCCCGAGGTCGCGATGAGATAGGCGAAGTCCGCTCCATGCGCGCGCACCGTCCGCCATTCGACCGCCGGCGGATTTTCGGGCAGGTCGATCCCCTGCAACGGATAGCGCTCGGTCGAGGGCTGCCAATGCGTCACCCAATGCCGTCCGCCGGCGGTGACTGCGCCAAGCGCCAGCAGGCCGGCACCGATTTTCCAGAGAATCGCCATCAGTTGCGGATATGCAGGACGCAGATCAGTGTGAAGAGGCGGCGTGCGGTATCGAAGTCGACCTCGATCTTGCCGGTCAGCCGTTCCTTCAGCATCTCGGCGGCATCGTTATGGATGCCACGCCTGGCCATATCGATCGTCTCGATCTGTTGCGGGGTGGATGCGCGGATCGCCTGATAATAGCTGTCGCAGATCGCGAAATAATCCTTGATCGGCCGCCGGAATCGCCCGAGCGCCAGCACCAGCGTTTCGATATGCGTGCCGTCTTCGCGGTGCATATGGATGCCGAGGCGGCCTTCCTCCGACTCCAGCTTGATCCGGTACGGCCCGGCATAGCCGTCCGCCTGCGGCCGTTGCGGCGCGAAGTAATTTTCCTCGATCAGGTCGAAGATCGCGATCCGCCGCTCCTGCTCGACATCGGCCGAGCGCCAGCCCAAGCTGCGTTCGTCCAGGTCGATAGAGATGATCCGCGGATCGGCCATGCCGCAGGGATAGTCGCGAAGTCGGCGCGCCGCAAATCCCCCGCTTATCGACGTTATCAACTTGAGGGGTGGGGGCCGCCCGCGCTAACGCCGGAGAAATGGCCACCCTCGCATTTCAGAACCCCGCTGCCGCCGCCGAGCCGCAGCAGCTTCCCCGCAATATCGAAGCGGAGGCCGCGCTGCTCGGCGCGATGATGATCGACAACCGGCTGGCCGACGATCTGGTCGACCGGCTGGACCCGGAACATTTCTTCGAGCCGGTGCACGGCCGAGTCTTCTCCGCGATCAAGAATCTGCGCGCGACCGACATGCTGGCGACCCCCGTCACCCTTCGCCCGATGTTCGAGGCGGATGAGGGGATGAAGGCGCTGGGCGGCCCGTCCTATCTCGCGCAGCTGACCGGATCGGGGGCGAGCCTGATCGGTGCGCGGCAGTTCGCGACGCAGATCTATGATCTCGCGATGCTGCGCGCGCTCGTGACGGTGGGGCGGACGCTGGTCGACCGGGCGATGGACACGTCCGAAGAGGTCAACCCGCGCGCGCAGATCGAGCTGGCCGAGAACGAGCTGTTCAAGGTTGCGGCCGATGGCGGCTCCGAAAATGCGGTGAAGAGCTTCTCCCAGGCCACCACCATGGCGGTGAAGAATGCCGAGCGCGCGCTGAATTCCGGCGGCCATGTCTCGGGCATCACCACGGGTCTGGACTCGGTCAATGCCAAGATCGGCGGTATGCACCGCTCCGACTTGATGATCCTGGCGGGCCGTCCGGGCATGGGCAAGACCTCGCTCGCCACCAACATCGCGTTCAACGCGGCGCGCCGCTGGATGCGCGACATGGCCGACGGCATCCCGCCCTCCGAGTCGGTCGGCGCCAAGGTCGCCTTCTTCAGCCTCGAAATGTCGGCCGACCAGCTGGCTACGCGTATCCTGGCCGAGCAGTCCGGCATCAGCTCCGAGGCGCTGCGCATGGGCAAGATCAGCCGCAACGAGTTCGCGCAGCTCGCCGCCGCCGCCGCCGAGCTGGAGCAGTTGCCGCTGTTCATCGACGATACTGGCGGCCTGACCATCTCCGCGCTGCACACCCGCGTCCGGCGTTTGCAGCGGCGGCTGAACAACGAGCTGGGTCTGGTCGTGGTCGACTATCTCCAGCTGCTGACCGGTTCGGGCAAGTCGTCCGAGGGCAACCGCGTGCAGGAAATCTCGGAGATTTCGCGCGGGCTGAAGACGCTGGCCAAGGACATGAACGTGCCGGTGCTGGCGCTGTCACAGCTGAGCCGTGCGGTCGAGCAGCGCGAAGACAAGCGCCCGATGCTGTCCGACCTTCGCGAATCAGGCTCGATCGAGCAGGACGCCGACATGGTCTGGTTCGTGTTCCGCGAAGACTATTACATGATGCAGCGCGAGCCCAAGCGCCCGATGGAGGGCGATGACGGCAAGGTCTTCGAGGACCACGCGAAGTGGGCGACCGAGGTCGAGCGGGTGTACGGCCTGGCCGAACTGATCGTGGCGAAGCAGCGTCACGGTGCGACCGGCAAGGTTGTGATGAAGTTCGACCCGACGATCACCCGGTTTACGGACTTCGCCGGGTATTGAGCCGCTGCGGTCCAGGGGGATGCCCAATCGCCAACCTCCGTTCAGCCTGAGCGAAGTCGAAGGCCAAGGGACTGCTAGCCACAGGGTCCCTGCGTGCACTTCGACTTCGCTCAGTGCGAACGGAGTTGGGAATGTGGTCGCGTAAAACCGGCGGAGGCCAGAGCGGCTAGGGTACCGAAGTTCCTCAGACCGACCGAACGGCCTCCACCGGCTTGTGGATTCCACACTCCACCTTGTCGAACCCGCGCCAGCGGCCTGCGCGCGGGTCTTCGCCGGGATTCACTTGGCTAGTGCAGGGCGCGCAGCCGATCGAGAGATAGCCTTCCGCCTCAAGCGGATGACGCGGCAGGTCGTGCGCGGCGAAGTAACGGTCCAGCGCCGCCTTGTCCCAGTCCGCCAGCGGATTGAGCTTCAGGCGGCCATCCTCGACCTCGAACCGGGGCAGGGCGCGGCGAGTGCCGGCCTGGAAGCCCTTGCGGCCTGAAATCCACGCCTCGAACGGAGCCAGGCCGCGTGCCAGCGGCTCGACCTTGCGTAGGTCGCAGCAGCCATCGGGGTCATAGCCGTGACGGATGCCGTCCGGGTCCTTCGCCGCCAGCAGGGCGGGGTCGGGCTGGATCACGCGGACGTCCAGCAGGCCCAGCCGCTCGACCAGCGTGTCGCGATAGCTGAGCGTTTCGGGAAACATCTTGAGCGTGTCGGTGAAGACCACCGGCGTCGCCGGATCGGCGCTCGCGACCATGTGCAGCAATACGGCGGACTCGGTGCCGAAGGATGACACCGCCGCGACTCCGCCGTGCAACTCGCCGGTCAGCAGGGTGCGTAGCATCTCGGGCGCGGGCACGCCGGCGAACCGCGCCTCATAAGCCGCGGCATCCTCCACCGTGTAAGCCGGCCGAACGTCAATCCTGTCGAGCGCGCGCTCAGCCATGGCGCAGCTTCCATACCGGTACGCGGGCATCGGCGGCCTTTTGATAGGGCTGGGGATAGAGCGCAAGCAGCTTGGTCAGCGTCGCCGCATCGATCGGCTTTTCGGGGGCGAAGCTGTCGAAGCCGCAGCGGCGCATATGCGGAATCTGGTCGACCAGCACGTCGCCCGCCGCGCGTAGCTCACCCTCGAAGCCCGCCTCGCGCAAGATCCGCGCCGCCGAATAGCCGCGCCCGTCGCGGAAGGTGGGGAAGCTGATCTCGACCAAAGCGATCTGCCCCAGATGCGGGAGCAGTTCGCGCGCGTCGTCACCCGCCTCCAGCCGGACGGCGGTGGCGTTGGTCTGGCCCAGGAACGCGTCCAGCGTCACCGCCGGTTCGTCATGCACCACATCGTCGCGGAAGCGCAGCAGCGTCTCGCCCGCGTTGGTGTTCACGGTGATGGGATCAACCATAGATCGCTTCCTTGAACGGCTGCATGCCCACGCGGCGATAGGTGTCGAGGAAGCGCTCGTCGACTTCGCGGAGTTCGACATAGCGGTCGGTCACGCGCTCGATCGCATCGACCACGCCGTCCTCGTCGAAGCCGGGGCCGGTGATCTTGCCGAGCGACACATCCTCCGCGCCTGATCCGCCGAGCAGCAGCTGATAATTTTCGGTGCCTTTCTTATCGACACCCAAGATGCCGATATGCCCGGCATGATGGTGACCGCAGGCGTTGATGCAGCCCGAAATCTTCAGCTTCAACTCGCCCAGCTCGCGCTGCCGCCCGGCGAAACGCTCGCCGATCTTCTGCGCCAGCGGGATGGAGCGGGCATTGGCCAGGCTGCAATAATCGAGGCCGGGGCAGGCGATGATGTCCGAGATCAGGTCGAGATTCGCCTCGGCCAGCCCCGCCTCGCGAAGCGCGGTCCAGATGGCATAGAGGTCGGCCTTGCGGACATGCGGCAGGACGATGTTCTGGGCATGGGTCACACGCAGCTCGTCATGGCCGTAACGCTCGGCCAGGTCGGCCATCAGGTCGATCTGGTCGGCCGAGGCGTCGCCCGGGATGCCGCCGATCGGCTTCAGGCTGATCGTGACGATGGCGTGGCCGGGCTGTTTGTGGCCTGAGACATTCTGGTCGAGCCAGACCGCGAAGTCGGGGTCGGAGCGGTCGACCGTATCGGGCGCATCGGTCGCGAAGTCCGGCCCCGCGAACATGGCGGTGATCCGCTCCAGCTCGGCGAGCGGCGGGTCGATGCCAAGATCGCGGATCGCGGCGAATTCCGCCTCCACCTGCTCGCGATAGGCATCGACGCCGATCTCGTGGAGCAGGATCTTGATCCGCGCCTTGTAGATGTTATCGCGGCGGCCATAGCGGTTATACACCCGCAGGCATGCTTCCAGATAGCTCATCAGATGGTCGGCGGTGATGAAGTCCTTCACCTCATGCGCGATCATCGGGGTGCGGCCCATGCCGCCGCCGACGAAGATCTTCGCGCCGAGCACGCCGTCCCGCTCCAGCAACTGGATACCGATATCGTGCAGCCGCATCGCCGCACGATCCTCGTCCGCCGCGATCACCGCAATCTTGAACTTGCGCGGCAGATAGGTGAATTCGGGGTGGAAGGTCGACCATTGCCGCAGCAGCTCGGCCCAGGGGCGGGGATCGGCGACCTCATCGGCGGCGGCGCCGGCGAACTGGTCGGACGAGATGTTGCGGATGCAATTGCCCGAGGTCTGGATGGCATGCATCTGCACCGTCGCCAGCTCGGCGAGGATGTCTGGCGCATCGGCCAGCTTGATCCAGTTATACTGGATATTCTGGCGCGTGGTGAAATGGCCGTAGCCGCGATCGTACTTGCGCGCGATATGGCCCAGCATCCGCATCTGGCGGCTGTCCAGCGTGCCATAGGGCACCGCGACGCGCAGCATATAGGCGTGCAGCTGAAGGTAGAGGCCGTTCATCAGCCGCAGCGGCTTGAACTGATCCTCGGTCATCGCGCCCGACAGGCGGCGGTTCACCTGATCGCGGAATTCCTCGACACGGGCATCGACGATGCTCTGATCATATTCGTCGTAAACGTACATGGCGTCTCTCTCAGATGACCCAGGCGCCGGCGTCCGCATCGGCGGGCTTCAGCGTCAGGTCGGGGCGCACCGTGGGGCCGAGCGCGCGGATACGGTCCTTGATATGGGCGGGGCGGGGGCCTTGCTCGGTGGCTTCCGCGTCGATCAGATAGGGCACGTTGACCCGCCGCGCGCCTTCCTCGGCGCGTAAGATCGCCTCGCCTTGGCCGCCGACATCGACCGCATCCTCGATATGACGCGACCAGTCGCTCCCGGTCCACCAGACGACATCGCCGGTGCTCAAGTCGTTGCCCGTCAACAGCTTCATGCGCTCATTCCTTCCGCCACGCGGGCCCAACGCGCCAGCTTGTCCTGAGCATCCGACAATTCGACGACTTCGCCGACCACGATGATCGCGGGGCTCTGCACCCGCTCACAATCGACCATCGGACCGAGATCGGCGAGCAGGGTGCGCATCGCCCGGTGCCCCTCCAGCGTACCGCGCTCCAGCACCGCGACCGGCATGTCCGGGGCGACGCCATCGGCCATCAGCTTGTCGGCGATAGCGTCGGCGGTGGCAACGCCCATATAGATGACCAGCGTGCGGCCTTGCCCGGCCAGCCCCGACCAGTCCTGATCGGTCAGCCCCTTGCACTGACCCGCGACGAACGACACGGCCGAGCTATGGTCGCGGTGGGTCAGTGGCAGCATCGCCTCCGCCGCGCAGCCCAGTGCCGCCGAGACGCCGGGGATCACCTCGACCGGCAGACCGACGGCGCGCACCGCCTCCACCTCCTCGCCGCCACGCCCGAAGATGAACGGGTCGCCGCCCTTCAGGCGCACGACGATGGCACCCGTCTTCACATGCGCGACGATCAGCGCGTTGATCGCCTCCTGCGACAGCGTGTGCCGCGCACGCCGCTTGGCGACAGAGATGCGCTGGGCTTGCGGAGGCGCGATGTCGAGAACGCGCGGATCGATCAGCCCGTCGTGCACGACGACATCGGCGCGCTTCAGTGCCTCGACCGCGCGGACGGTCAGCAGACCGGGATCGCCGGGTCCGGCACCGACGAGGATCACGCGACCACGCGCGGCTGGATCAAGAAGGGTAGCCATGATGCGACACATGATCCCCCCGCCCCCGGACCACAACCGAGCGATGCTTGGGGCAGCGGTAGATCAACTTGGGATCGGCGCATCCGAAAATACGGTATATTATATTTGAGAAAAGCCCGAGCTTATGGTGAGATGCTTCTTACAGATGAATAATCGGGGGCATATTAGTGAAATTTGGTTTCGTTAAGTATGGTGTCGGGGTTTCGATGCTGGCGTTGGCGTGTTCCGGTATGGCGGCCGCTCAGACCATCCCGGCAAGCACGGAGACGGGCGAGGATCAGGCGAATACCGTCACGGGGGTGGCGGCATCGGCCGACAAGATCGACGCCAAGCAGGAAAAGGCCGATGCTGGCGACGTGATCGTGACCGGCACGCGCATCGTGCGGCCCAACATGACCAGCAATGCGCCGATCACCACGATTGATTCGACCTTTCTGAAGGAGCGGGGGCTCGCCCGGATCGAGGACGCGCTGGCACAATTGCCGCAAGTGACGCCGATGTTGGGGCTTCAGGGGCAGGGCTGGGAATCTGGTGCGGCGCCGGTCGGACTGCGTAGCCTTGGGGGCGGCCGCACGCTGACGCTGCTTAACGGGCAGCGGATGGACAATGACGTCAACATCATCCCCGGCGCGCTGATCGAGCGGATCGACATCATGACCGGCGGCGCCTCGGCGGTGTACGGCTCGGATGCGATCGCGGGCGTCGTCAACTTCATCCTGAAGCGCAAGTTCAACGGCATCGCCTTCGATGGCGAGGTCAGCGGATATAACCACAACAACAATAATTCGCTGCTGGCGGGCTTGGCGAAGGATGCGGGTTACACCTATCCGCGCGGGACCTATCTGGGCGGCGGCAATTATTTCGCCTCGCTGGCGGCGGGCAAGAACCTGCTCGACGACAAGGTCAATATCAGCGCCTTCGCGACGTACAAGAAGGCGGACCCGATCCAGTTCCGCAATATCGATACGACGAATTGCCCGCTCCTGATGTTCGACCCGAACAACTACGACGCGGGGAACGTCAAATGGACCTGCGCCGGCACGGTATATAATCCCTATAACTATTTCTATGCCGGCGGTCAGAATCTGACCAATGCCCGCGACGGCTCGCGCAGCTTCCGTCCCTACACCACCGCCGACGAAGTGCGCATCCAGAGCATCGATTCGATCCAGCGGCGCAGCGAGACGGTCAATGCCGGCGGCTTCCTGACCGCCGACCTGCCCGCCGGCATGCGTCTGAGCGGCAGCTTCCTCTACAGCAAGATCGTCGAGCGTGGTTTCAACTCGATCGACGGCGGCATGTATACGCCGGGCTCGCCCGTCAATTGCGACAATCCCTTCCTGGGCGCGCAACAGGCGCAGGTGATCTGCGGCGCCAAGGCCGGTACGACCGCGCTCAGCGACCCGATCGCGCTGTCGCTGTTCCGGCCGGGCATGATCATGAATTTCCGTAACTCGACGGCCGATTGGCGCGGCGCGTTGAATCTGTCGGGCATGATTATCGACAAAATCCGTTTCGAGCTGAGCTATCAGCAGACCCGCAGCATCTATAACGGCATGGCCGATCATCAGTGGGTGCCCGATCAGGCCGAACGGTTGGGACGTGGCCTTCAGGTGCGCAATGTCGGTGGCGTGCCGACCTGTTTGTCGAAGATCGATGGCAGCGATCCCGCCTGCCAGCCGATCGATGCCTTTTCGGCCAATACGTCGATCAGCGATGCGGTCTATAACTGGCTGACCGATACGGGCAGCCGCCGTCAGCAGAACGATCTGCAGGTCATCAACGGCGTCGTGTCCGGCACGTTGGAAGACTATGGGATCAAGAGCCCATTGGCCAGCAATGGCATCGGTTTCGCGATCACCGGCGAGTATCGTAAATATCGCAACCAATCGACCGGTTACGGCGCCTGGTACAACTTCACCACCTTCGATGGTCGTACCAGCGTCAAGGAACTGGGTGGCGAAATCGACATCCCGTTGATCGAGGATCGGCCCTTCTTCAAGGAGCTGTCGGTCAACGGTGGCTATCGCATCTCGGACTATGACGTTTACGATTATCTGGTTCACAGCTGGAAGGCGGAGGCCAGCTGGGCGCCGATCGACGGACTGCGCTTCCGGGGCAGCTATAATCGCGCGGTGCGGGTTGGTGTGAAGGAGCGGCTGGAGGGCGAGAATCGCTATCCGAACTCGCTCATGCTCGATCTTTGCGCACCACCGCGCGCGACGACCGACACCACCAATGGCGCGCAGCCCCGGCAACGCTACACGTTCGAGCAATGTTCGATCGGGATGACGCGTGCGCAATATGATGCGTTGACCAGCTATACCGGCTGCAACTCGCAGGGGCTCTGCCCTGCCACCCTGGTCAATGGCGGCAATTCCGCGCTTCAGCCTGAACGGTCGCGCAGCAAGACGCTGGGCGTCGTGTTCCAGCCGCGCTTCGTTCCGGGTTTCTCGGCGACGGTCGACTGGTACGACATCGACATTCAGGGCGCCTTCGAATGGACGCGCATCGGTATGGCGTTCACGCAATGCTACGATAACAAGGTCGATTTCTTCTGCCAATTCTATCAGCGCGACCCGCAGAACGGGCGTTTGCTGGTCGCCGATGCCCGGTACAATAATTCTGGCTATACCAAGACGCGTGGTATCGATTTCAGCACGACCTATAACCTCGATCCCAAGCGGTTGGGGATCGCCGAGGACATCGGCACCTTCAACCTGAACTTCAACGGGACGCTAACGACCAAGTTCGAGAAGCAGTTCGCGCCGGGCAATACGCCCTGGGCCTGCCTTGGCTATTTCGGCTTCACCTGTCGCGATCCGATGCCGCGCTGGCGGCATGTCGCAGGCGTGAACTGGCAGCTGCCCTGGATCAAGGGCGGGTTCGGCTTCACATGGCGCCATATCGGCGGCACCACCAATTCGAAATTGTCGAGCAATCCGGTTCTCGCCGCGCGGCCCGATGAAATCTACAAGGTGGCGCTCCGTATTCCGGCCTATAATTATTTTGACTTCAATTCCAATGTGACGCTGGTGAAGGGGATCGATGTCCGGTTCAATGTCCAGAATCTGTTCGACAAGGACCCGCCGCTGATCGGCACGGACACGAATTACTCTTCGGATTCCTATTTTAACACCTACCCGACCTATTATGCGGTGCGGGGTCGGACCTTGCGGGTCGGCATTTCCGCCCGGTTCTGATCGTGATGCGGCCCGGAACCTCGGTTCCGGGCCGCATTTTTTGGGAATCAGCGCAGACCGACCGGGATGGACGCGGCGGCGGTGTCCGTCTCGGCGCTGGCGACCGGATAGGCGCAGTAATCGGCGGCGTAATAGGCGCTGGGGCGGTGATTGCCGGACCAGCCGATGCCGCCGAACGGCGCGCTCGACGCCGCGCCGTTGGTCGGACGGTTCCAGTTGACGATGCCGGCACGGATGCCGGTCCAGAACCGGTCGTAGCGCTCACGCGACGGGCTGATCAGCGAGGCGGACAAGCCGTAGCGGGTGGCATTGGCCTGTGCGATCGCATCATCGAAATCGGTCGCGCGCGACACTTGCAGGACGGGACCGAACAGCTCGTCATCGGGGCGATCGGCGACGTCGCCGACGTCCAGGATCGCCGGCGTCAGCAGCGGGCGATCGGACGCGATCCGCGTCAGCGGACGCAGGACGCGCGCACCCATGCCGATGAGCTTGTCGAAAGCCACTATAAGCAACTCGGCCGCGTCATTGTCAATCACCGGCCCCATGAAGGGCTGCGGTTCGTCGAACGGCGCGCCGACGATCAGCCGGTCGGTAAGCCCGGTCAGCGCGGCCATCAGCGGATCGTACAGACGGTCCTCGACGATCAACCGCCGCCCCGCCGTGCAGCGCTGGCCCGCGCTGGTATAGGCCGACTGGACGATCAGCGCGGCGGCGGCGTCGAGATCGGAATCGTCCCACACGATGATCGGATTGTTGCCGCCCATCTCCAGCGCCAGGATCTTTTCGGGCCGCTCGGCGAACTGGCGGTTGAGCGCGATGCCGGTGCGCGCCGATCCGGTGAAGAGCAGCCCGTCGATATCGTCATGTCCGGCCAGCGCGCGCCCTTCGTCCGGGCCCCCGATCAACAGCCGCACGACCTCCTCGGGCACGCCGGCGGCGTGATAGCAATCGACCAGAAACGCCGCCGTCGCCGGCGTTTTCTCGGACGGTTTGAAGACGACCGCATTGCCCGCCAGAAGTGCCGGCACGATATGGCCATTGGGCAGATGCGCGGGAAAGTTATACGGCCCCAGCACCGCCAGCACGCCGTGCGGCCGATGGCGCAGTGCCATGCGCCCGCCGCCCGGCTGCGCGGTCGAACGCTCGCCCGCACGCTCGGCTTGCGCGGTGATCGAGATGGCGACCTTGGCGACCACCGTGTCGACTTCGGTCTGCGCCTCCCATAAAGGCTTGCCCGTCTCACGCGCGATCAGCGTGGCGAAATCATCGGCGCGCGCACGGACGATCGTGGCGAAGCGTTGCAGCGTCTCGATCCGTGTCGCCAGCGGCGTTGCCGCCCAGGCCGGCCAGGCGGCGCGCGCGGCGGAGACCTCTTGGGCGGCATTGCCGATCGGCAGTTCGGCGATCAGCGCGCCGGTGGCGGGTTCGTAGGTCGACAAATGGGTCATGGCGGAGAGGCTAGGCCGCGGCGGGACCATCGGCAAGCGCCTCGCCCATGGCGCGGATCCGCTCGACCTTTTCATACAGCGGTATCCAGTCGTCACGCTCGGCGATCGGCGCCCAGATTGCCTCGACCTCGTCGATCAGCATCGATTCGGGCGCACCCTGCCAATAGGCATGGTCGCGCGCGCGGCGGGGGGCATAGGGCTCGATCAGGTCGCGCAGGCCATTCCACTGTTCGCCATAATGATCCGGCACCTGTCCGCCGAACAGGTCGAAATAGACCTGCGCGATACTCGCCTGCGACGCACGCAGCGCCCGCTCGAACGTCTGGACCAGTGCGCGGTCCTCGGTGCCGCCGCGCGGGGTAACGCCCAGCCGCCACAGGATCGCGGTCACGATCTCGGCCTGATAGGTCGTCGCGAACCGGTCGAGCGCGGCGATCAGCGGATCGCTCTCCGCGATCAGGCGCAGGCTGGAGGCGAGCTGCATCACGTCCCACTGGATCGCCTCTGGCTGGCGGCCCAGCGCGTAGAGCCCCGATTGGTCGAAATAAGCCGCGGTGAACTCGGGGTCCCATGTCGGCGCGAACCGCCACGGGCCATAGTCGAAGCTCTCGCCCGTCACGTTGATATTGTCCGAATTGAGCACGCCATGGACGAAGCCTGCCGCCATGTATCGCGCCGCCAGCGTCGCGGTGCGCTGCGCCACCAGCGTCAGCAACCGGACGGGATCGTCCGACTCCTCGCCGTAGAAATGGCGCAGGACATAGGCGACCAGCCGCTTCATGCCGGCTTCGTTGCGCTCGAAGGCCAGCCGCTGGAAACTGCCGATGCGGATATGGCCATGGCTCATCCGCACCATCACGGCCGAACGGGTGGGGGAGGGCTCGTCGCCCCGGTGCAGCGCCTCACCGGTTTCGATGATCGACAGCGTGCGCGAGGTGGGGACGTTCAGCGCCTCCAGCATCTCGGTCGCCAGGATCTCGCGCACCCCGCCTTTCAGCGTCAGGCGGCCGTCGCCGAAACGGCTGTACGGCGTCTGGCCCGAGCCTTTGGTGCCGAGTTCCAGCAACCGGCCATCGGTCGCGACCATCTGCGCGAAGGTGAAGCCGCGCCCGTCGCCCAGGTCGCTGTTATACTGGCGGAACTGATGCCCGTGATAGCGCAGCGCCAGCGGCCCCGGCAGCGTGCCGGGCAGGGGGGCGAACCGGCCGAGATGCGCGACCCATTCGTCGTCGATCATCGTGTCCAGCCCGATCTCGGTGGCGGCGCGGTCGTTGCGGAACCGGATGATCGTTTGCGGGAAGTCGGCGGGCGCCACTGGGTCAGCGATAAAATCGGCGATCTCGGTCAGCGCGGTCGCGGGGCGATAGGCTTGCGGGGATAGGGGCATGCCGCGATATGGAGGCGGCACCGGAGGACCTTCAAGCATGACCTCTCATGAGAATCGATATTGGTGGTCGAAAGACGGGTTGCGGCTGCATGCGCGTGACTATGCGGGGGACGACGCGCTGCCCCCGGTCATCTGCCTGCCCGGCCTGACCCGCAACGCCCGCGATTTCGAGGGGCTGGCCGAGGCGCTCAGCGGCCGCGCGCGCGTCATCGCGGTCAGTTTCCGGGGGCGGGGCGAGAGCGCCTATGCCAAGGACCCGATGAGCTACGTCCCCCTGACCTATGTCCAGGATGTCGAGGCGATGCTGGACGAGCTGGGCATCGGCCGGTTCGTCGCGGTCGGCACCTCGCTGGGCGGGATCGTGACGATGGTGCTGGCGGCGACCGCGCGCGGGCGGCTGGCGGGCGCGGTGCTCAACGACATTGGGCCGGAGATCGAGCCGGCGGGGCTGGCGCGCATCCGTGGCTATGTCGGCCGCGCGCAGAGCTTTCCCACTTGGCTCCACGCCGCGCGCTGCGTCCAGGAGAATAACGAGGACGTCTATCCCGATTGGGGGATCGAGGACTGGCTGGCCATGGCCAAGCGCACCCACCGGCTGACCAGCGCGGGGCGGGTGGTGCTCGATTATGACCTGAAGATCGCCGAGCCGTTCCGCGTGCCGGGCAGCGAGGCGGGACCGGATATGTGGGCGGCGCTCGATGCGCTCAACGGCGTGCCGACCCTGGTCGTGCGCGGCGAGCGATCGGATATTTTGAGCGCGCCCGTCGCCGCGCGGATGGTCCAGGCGCTCTCCCCATCCGAATTGGTGACGGTGCCGCATGTCGGCCACACGCCGCTGCTGACCGAGCCGGAGGCACTGGCCGGGATCGGGCGTTTGCTAGACCGGGTGTCGGGGTAAGACTGATGAATTCCTCCCCTGCAAGGGGAGGTGTCGCGCGAAGCGTGACGGAGGGGTGTCTCCGGTGGCGAGTTTGGTCCTACCTCGCAAACCGTGACACCCCTCCGTCAGGCCTGCGGCCTGCCACCTCCCCTTGCAGGGGAGGAAAATCGGGCACGCCGTCGGCGCGGGCGGTTTTCATCGCCGCCGCCGCCCGCTAATCCGGCGGCCATGGCCCGTCCGCTTCACATCCTCCATCTCCACTCATCCTTCTCGCTGGGCGGCAAGGAGGCGCGGGCGGTCGCGTTGATGAACGCGTTCGGCGATGCGGCGAAGCACACCATCGTCTCGGGGCTGCCCGACGAACTGGGCGCGCGCGATGCCATCGCCAAGGGCATCCGCTACGAGATCGCGCAGGATGCGCCGCCCCTGACCGGCAAGCCCTCGGTCAAGCGGTACGAGGCGATCGCCGCCTATATGCGCCGCTTCGATCTGGTGCTGACCTATAATTGGGGGGCGATCGACGGCGTGATGGCGCGCCGCGTCTATGCCAAGGGCGCGCCGCCGCTGGTCCATCACGAGGACGGCTTCAATGCGGACGAAGCGCGCGGGTTGAAGGTCGAGCGCAACATCTATCGCCGCATCGCGCTGTCGGCGGCGGATGCGCTGGCGGTGCCCAGTCATGTGCTCGAAGGGATCGCGCGCACGACCTGGAAGCAGCCGGCCGAGCGCGTCCATCGCATCCCCAACGGCATCAACACCGCGCTCTATGCGCGCGACCCGGAGCCCAAGGCGATTCCCGGATTCGTCCGCCAGCCCAAGGAGGTGGTGGTCGGCGCGCTGGCGGGCCTGCGCACCGTCAAGAATCTGCCGATGCTGGTCCGCGCCATGGGCGGTGTGGCCGGCAGGTTCCGCCTGGTGATCGTCGGCGAGGGGCCCGAGCGCGCCAATATCCAGCAGGCCGCCGCCGCGATGGGCATCGCCGACCGGCTGGTGATGCCGGGCTTTCTCGACCGGCCTTACCGCTTCATCCGGCATTTCGACATCGTGGCGCTGTCCTCGCTGTCCGAACAGGCGCCGATTTCGGTGCTGGAGGGGATGGCGGCGGGCCTGCCCATCGCCTCGCTGCCCGTGGGGGATGTCGCGTCCATGGTGTCCGAGGCCAATCACCAGTTCATCGCCGACCGCGCCAACGAGGTACGCTTGCGCGATGTGATCCAGGCGCTGATGCTGCACCCCGATCACCGCGCCGCCGCCGGGGCCGCTAATCAGGCCCGCGCGCGCGCCGAATTCGACGAAAGCCTGATGGTCGCGCGCTACAAGGCGCTGTATGAGAAGGTACTAGGACGGCCCGGTATATTGGGCTGATCGCCGACGGGACCTGCCCCGGCACCGGCCGGTGCCGTTAATTCCCCCTCGCTTCGCTTTCCTAACACGCTATATGAGGCCCTTTCAGGACCAGAAGGGTACGACGTGTTCAAAGGCTTGAGCCCCATCCTCTATAACGGCCGGGAAGTGTGGCCGCTGATCGAAGGGGGCAAGGGGGTCGCCGCGACGAACCATGCGTCGGCGGGCGCCTGGGCGGCGGCCGGCGGCGTCGGCACCGTGTCGGCGGTCAACGCCGACAGCTATGATGCCGAGGGCAAGATCATCCCCCAGATCTACCGCGCGCTGACCCGGCGCGAGCGGCACGAGGAACTGATCGAATACGCCATCGAGGGCGCGGTCCAGCAGGTGAAGCGCGCCTGGGACATCGCGGGTGGCAAGGGCGCGATCAACATCAACGTGCTGTGGGAAATGGGCGGCGCGCAGCGGGTGCTGGAAGGCGTGCTGGCGCGCACCAAGGGGCTGGTCGCGGGCGTCACCTGTGGTGCGGGCATGCCCTACAAGCTGTCCGAGATCGCGGCGCATCACCAGGTCAGCTATCTGCCGATCGTCTCCTCGGGCCGCGCCTTCCGCGCGCTGTGGAAGCGTGCCTATTCCAAGGCGTCGGAATGGCTGGCGGCGGTCGTGTACGAAGACCCCTGGCTCGCCGGTGGCCATAACGGCCTGTCCAACGCCGAAGACCCCTTGCAGCCGCAGGACCCGTATCCGCGCGTGAAGGCGCTGCGCGACACGATGCGCGAAGGCGGCATCTCGGACGAGGTGCCGATCGTGATGGCGGGCGGCGTCTGGTATTTGCGCGACTGGAACGACTGGATCGACAATCCCGAACTGGGCAAGATCGCCTTCCAGTTCGGCACGCGCCCCCTGCTGACGCAGGAAAGCCCGATCCCGGAGGAGTGGAAGCAACGGCTGATGACGATCGAGGAGGGCGATGTCCTGCTACACCGTTTCTCGCCGACCGGCTTTTATTCCAGCGCGGTGCGCAACCCGTTCCTGCGCAACCTGGAAGCGCGTTCGGACCGCCAGATCGCCTTCTCGACGCAGGAAGCAGGCGACCATGTCTTCCAGCTCGATGTGGGGGTGAAGGGCAAGAATTTCTGGGTGACCAAGGGCGACCTGCTGCGCGCGCGCGAGTGGTTCGGCAGCGGCTTCACCATGGCGCTGAAGACGCCCGACAATACTTTGGTCTTCGTCAGCCCCGAGGAAGCCAAGGAAATCCGCAAGGACCAGGCCGACTGCATGGGCTGCCTGTCGCAGTGCCTGTTCTCAAGCTGGGCGGATAGCGAAACCAACTCGACCGGCCGTCTGGCCGATCCGCGCAGCTTCTGCATCCAGAAGACGCTGCAGGAGATCGCGCATGGCGGTGATGTCGAACAGAATCTGATGTTCGCCGGCCATGCGGCGTACAACTTCAAGCGCGATCCCTTCTATTCGAACGGGTTCGTGCCGAGCGTGAAGCAACTGGTCGACCGCATCCTGACCGGCGACTGATCCGGTCGGCGTTCGACCAGGGAAAAGGGCCTCTTCCGCCGGCCGGAAGAGGCCCTTTTCCTATTTAGTCGGCGACGGTGCCGACCACCGCGCCCGCCGTGCCGCCCACGGCCGCACCGCGCTCCACGCTGCCACCGGTCGCGGCGGCCACACCCGCGCCACCCGCACCACCGATCGCGGCGCCCTTGAGCGTCGAACAGGCCGACATCGCCATGGCGGTCGCGGCAAGGGTCAGGCCAATAGCCAGCTTTTTCATGTGGGTAGCTCCTGTTGAATAACAGGAAAGGGAATGCGGGGGCCTCCAAGCGGTTCCGTGCTGCAACATTTTGACATGGAGCAGCTCCCGGCCCGCAAGCACGGCAATGCTTTCCAACGCTGTCGATTGCTCCATGCGCTGCCAGCGCAGCCTGGAAGACCATTTATAGGAAGCTCCCCGGCCGACTATGCCGACGTCGTGGAAGCAAGCGCCTACAGCCACCCCTCCAGCACCTGATCCGGCGGGCGGTGGCCGTCGGCCCAGCTGCGGATATTGGCGATGACCTTTTCGCCCGACGCCACGCGGCCTTCCAGCGTGGCCGATCCCATATGCGGGGTCATCACGACATTGGGCAGCGCCAGCAGGCGTGGGTCGATCCGGGGCTCATGCCGCCAGACGTCGAGGCCGGCACCCGCCAGCCGTCCCGCCTCCAGCGCGTCAACCATCGCGTCCTCGTCGACGATGCCGCCCCGGCTGGCGTTGATGAGATAGACATGGGGGCGCATCAGGGCGATGCGGCGGCGGTCGATCAGGTCGTGGCTGTCGGCGTTGAGCGGGGTGTGGATCGACACGATGTCGACCGCGCCCAGCATCGTGTCGAGATCGGGATACCAATGGGCATCCAGTTCCTGCTCGACGCTGCCCGGCAGGCGGCGGCGGTTGTGATAATGGATCGACAGGCCGAAGGCGCGGGCGCGCCGCGCGACCGCTTGGCCAATGCGGCCCATGCCGACGATGCCGAGCGCCTTGCCGCCGATACGGTGGCCCAGCATCGCGCCGGGGCTCCAGCCCTTCCACGCGCCCGACCGCACCAGCTTCTCGCCCTCGGCCAGCCGGCGCGGCACCGACAGGATCAGCGCCATCGTCATGTCGGCGGTGTCCTCGGTCAGGACCCCCGGCGTGTTGGTGACGATGATGCCGCGCGCGCGCGCCGCCTTCAGATCGATATGGTTCACGCCCGCGCCGAAATTGGCGATCAGCTTCAGCCGGGGGCCGGCCGCGGCGATCAGCGCCGCGTCGATGCTGTCGGTGACGGTCGGGACCAGCACGTCGCAGGTCGCCATCGCCTCGGCCAGTTGCGCCTGGCTCCATTTCTCGTCGCTGCGGTTCAGATGCGTGTCGAACAGCGCGGCCATCCGCTCCATGATCGGATCGGGCAGTTCGCGGGTGACGACCACCCTGGGGTTCAGGCAGCGGCGTGGATCGACCATGGCCAAAGGGATTGGGCCAAGCCCGCCAGCCCGTCAACCGGTGATGCGGGCGGCGGCGATCCGGGATGGAACATGGTTGAAGCCGAACCCCGGCTCGGCGTAGAGCCGGCATGGGCGGGTAAGCATGAGGAAATGAGAATGCGCAGGTCCATGACCGGACTGGCCGCCATGGCGTTGGTGATGATGACGGGGTCTGTCGCCGCGCCCGCCATCGCCGCATCGGAAAAGCGGGCCATGCCCTATTACGGATCGATCGGCGCCTCGCGGGCGCGGATGCGTACCGGCCCGGCACGCGCCTATCCCGCCAGCTGGAATTATCGCCGCCCGGACCTGCCGGTGAAGGTGGTCGCGGCCTTCAAGGAATGGCGAAAGGTGCAGGACCCGGACGGCACCGAGGGGTGGATGCTCGGCGTTCTGCTGCGCAATACCCGCACCGCCATCGTACGGGGAAGCGAGCCGTTGCCGATGCGTTCGGCCCCCAGCGATACCGCCAAGATCCTGTGGCGAGCCGAGCCCGGCGTGGTCGGGCGAATCAGCGAGTGCAATGGCGGCTGGTGCCGGCTGGACGTGAAGGGACAGGCGGGGTTCGTGCCGGTCGGCGCGATCTGGGGCGTCGAGCCGGGCGAGACGTTGCCGTAAGGTTGCTGATTGAGGCTTGTGGCCTGAGGGCTCGATCCCGTTTTCCGCGAGCATGATGATCTTGGCACGCCCCTCCCGTTTGCGGGAGGGGATGGGGGAGGGCAGGCCACGGGCGCTGGTCTCGGTGAGACTCCTTGCCCTCCCCCGACCC
>NZ_JBNNOB010000060.1:0-20044 GCF_050274375.1 Sphingomonas sp. NPDC019816 | reverse complement strand
ACGAACCGCGTCACGCTGAGCAAATGCCTCTCCACTTAAGCGGGGCAAGTCCAGGCCTGCTCATGCGAAAGCGAACTGCTGGAAGTGGACGAAGCGCGTGAGAAAGTCCCTGCTCGCTCGTACGTCCCTTCTCCGGTTGACGCGCCACTCCCATTTGAATGCTCATCTCGAAAACCGCTAGTCGAAGTGTTCTGAGAATCAGATGAGCGATTGTCAGAAGTCACATAGCGAAGCTGATCCGATTGTTGTCCTTGGACCGATGCCTGACCACTCGCGCCACCTTGGCCACCCGCGAGTGTGCCTTTTGAACCTCGACCTGCGCCGATGGGCAGGCCGGCTGAAATGCTGCCGCCGATCTGGCTTGATACCACTGCAGATCGATCTCGAGCTTGATTTATCGAAATCCCTTGGCCGATTGTCGAGCGTTCTTCCGAGCCTTGGCTGCTTGATGCAGTAGTACGATCAAATCGATCCAGGGACGTGTTCGCAGAACGCCCAGCGCTGGAATCCCAGCCGCTTGTGGTTTCGGTCGACTTGCTCGTTCCGCTCCGGTCAGTCTTGGTCCACGTAATCAGCTCCTGCGCTGCGTTCTCATAGGCCTGGGACTGCCGATGGGCGGCGCTCGCCATCTCGCGCCACTCAGCCACGTTCCCACTCGTCGCAGTCGGCGTGAATGCGAGCTTGGACATGGCCGGGCCGGCATCGATGACCTCCTGGCCGTTGCCAAAGCCAGTCACGACTGCACCATTATCGTGCCGCCAGCTCATGGCGGCGTTACCGCCCATGTAGCTCGGGGCCGTCGTCCACTGATCGCTTTGGCGCATGTTGGAGGTCGAGTTGGCCCAGCTCACATTCCCGTAGGAATAGTTGCCGGTTGTCTGTTCGACCGCAGCGGCTTCAGCTGCATTTTGCGCCGGGGCCAGCATACTGGTCGCCTGCCCCGCGATCGACATTGCCCCGCGGGCGAGGCCTGCCGCCAGAAAGGGTATGCTCATCAGCATGAAGCCGGCGATCGTCGCCGTCTCGGAATTTACAGCAGCGATCCCGGAATAGCTTCCCAGCGTCATCCCGCCGCCCGATAGCCCGCGCACTGCGCTCTCGGCCCGGGTCATGCACACCATGTGCAGGATGACGTATAACGGGCCCCAGGCGGCCAGATAAAAAAAACCCATTGCGTACCCGCGCAGCGCATTCAGACCGGTCTGGGGCATCATGAACAGCGGGAAGATCACCGGGAACATCGCGAAAAACACGACGGTGAGCACGATGTTGAGAATGGGAACCCACGCCATCGCCTGCTGCGCGATCGAGTTGTAGGTGTTGCGCGCCTGGATATCCGCCCGTGTCGTGGCGAATGCGTCGATCGAAGCCCCGGCGGTACTGCCAGACATCGCGTCTCGGGCCTGCATGAACGCGTTGATAGCGGTGTTCTGGCGCATGACGCCGACAAACCCGTCACTGTTTCCGGTAAAAGCCGCGTTGATCACCGGGACGTCGTGCGCAAGCTTGGCGGCGGCGGCCTCATTGCTGAGCCGGGGATACACGATCTTCCCCCAAAGCGACGCATTGGCCTGGATCATCGTTTCCCACTGGGCGCTCAAAGCCTGATAGGCCGTCCTGCAGGTGACGATGTGACTGCTGATTGCCCCGCCCGCTGCCCGGTCAAGCCATTCCTGCGATCGCGCTTCGGATCCCGGGCCCACTGCAGCCCAGAGATCTGGTGCCCTGGACAGGTCCGTCAGCGATTTATGGTGGAGGAGGATATCGCCGAAAACACAGTTCTTGAAATGCTGCTCGAGATTGGTCGAGAACTCCGCATCGCGGATGGTGAAATTGCGGGTCGCGTCGAACAGCCGCGCGCCATAGACCATACCGTTCGTGGTGTAGTTCAGCTCGCCGGGCATCACGAATACTGTTTCGGCAGTCCGGGTCAGCCAATCGCCAATCTGGGTCGTGAAACTGGCTAACACGCCCAGTCCCAGCGGCACATTGTCGACCGTTGCCGGCGCCAGCGACGGGTTGATCCGGTCCGTGACCTTTATATCGACGGTCGGCACCATCAGGCAGAGGTAAATCGCTGTGGCGCCCAGGAACCAGTTGAGCCACGCCTTGTAGTTCAGGCTGAACGCGACCGTGATCAGGGAATAGATCAGGCCCATCACCATCACGACGCGGATCAGGGACTTGTAGCCCCCTCCCCCTGACCAGGCGGCGACCGCGTTGAACGTGTTGACGAGATACTCGCCTCCGCCGACGGTGAAGACCTCGAGCATACCCCCCTCCCCGCTTTACATCAGACCTTGGGCATTGAGGCTCCGCGAAAAGCTGAGCGCCGCCTGCATGCCGGGCGACATCGCGTTCTGCAGCGTGGACTCGAGCATCACGCTACGGTTGATGATCATCAGCGTTTCGTTCAGCTTGTTGCTGAGCTTGATGTCGCGCTGCGTGAATTTTGCGCGTGTCGCGGCAATCTGCTGGCGCCACTGGCTTGCCGTCTCCTGATCCGCAGTCTGGTAGAAGACCTTGGCCTGCTCGACGCGGTCGAGCATATTATCCAGCATCGCGTTGAGCATATCGATTGCGACGATTTCCGAGAGTGTCTGGATCTCGCCATCCGCCAGCACCTGATGAGCCATCGCCTGTACCGCGAGGATTTTGTAGAGCGGGATTGTCGCGATGTTGAGGAGCTGTCGCTCGCTTGCGCTCAGCGCCGTGTCGCTCCGGATCTTGCTGCTGATCGAGGTGATCATCGTGGCGATCCGAGGGCGCAAGGCGGAGCTTGCCGGCACCGTCAGCGCCTGTTCGCCGATGGTCGTGCAATCGCTGTTCGTGCATTTGAGGATCTTCACGGGTGGCGCGCTGGCCGTGCCGTCGAGGAGCGCCGTGACGACGGCCTCCTCGGCCGGCCCCACAATGTCGACCTGCGGCCCCCGATTGCTGTCGGCGGGCGGCCGGGTCACCACGGTGCCGACGATGGTCATGATGTATTCGGAGAATTCCTGATCGAAGGCGCCGAATTTCTGGGACTTTCGCAACGCTTCCCAGGTGTAGTTGTGCGGCTCGCCGATGAGTTGCTCCTGCATCCTTGGATCAGCGTTGCGGGCGATCGTGCTGTCCCGCTGGCCGCCATTGTTGCAGCCTTGACGCGCCGCGGCCCAGTCCGAGAAAATCCCCTGACTGTTGCCGACGGCTTCGCATATCGTCGAGCGCGTCGTCTCCATCTGAGGCCAGATGCCCCCCACCAACGCCTGGGCGGTCTCACAGGAGGAGATGTTCATCTGGTTGAGAAGCTGCGCTTTTTGAGAGAATTCGTCCATCACCTTCCCGATCTCGGGCGAGACGCTGTCGATCGCGAGCTTGAAGGCGAAGCCCAGCGCGTTGTTCGCCGTCGCCTTCAGCATCGCGACGATCTCGCTCGCATTGATGAAGGAGAACGAACCCGAGAACAGGTCGATGCCGCCACAGCCTGCACGGGCGCTAGGTAGCTGAAGGTTGAACGGCGCGACGCTTTTCTGCGGGAAGCGCGTCCAGACATTGCCCAGTGAATAATATCCGGCAGACTGCCCCTGATAGGCCGATGGGCCGGTCACATTGGCCGCGCCCCCGGCATCATTGAAGAAGCTGTTCATTTCGCCGGCGACGTCCGCGCGCGCGACGCCCGTTAACGCCAGGTTCGCGGCAGCCATCAAGGCGAGGCCCCCAGGCAGGCGCGAGCGCTGGAGGCTCATAGCCCTTCTTGTGATCCGCTTCATCAATAGTCGCTCCCCACTTTGGTGTTGGTCAGCGTGAAGATCCGGTCCATGATCTCGTCGGCGCTGAGAATGCCGTAGCCAATGGGAATGGTGCGCCGGGTCGCCGTGTCGAACAGCACCAGAGCCGGTGTCTCATTCCCGCCAATGCCCATCCGCGCGCGCTGGCCACTGTCGACTGTGTATTTTGGGAAGTCCCGGCTGGGTCCACCATCCATCGAGATCGCCATCACAGCCATACGATGGCTGTCAGCAACCGAGCGCAGGATCGGGGCGAACACCTCGCACGCCCCGCAACTCTGCGCGAAAAAGTAGAACAAGCCATATCGCTGACTGAGATTTGTCAGCACGGCATCGCGATCGGCTTTGCGGTTGTCCAGCCAAGCGCGCTTGGCGACCGTGTTGACGGGCCTTTGAAGCGTGTAATCCAGGTCGGGGTGTTGCCAGAGCGCCCGCTGCCAGGTGTCCGAGAAGGTCGAAGCGCGATCCAGTTGCTCACGCTGGAACTGTACATAGGCAATCACATTGGCCTCACTCGGATCGAGAATGGCCCGGGCCCTGAGCTCATCAAGCTGCCGGGTGATCGCGGTCAGGCGCTCGGCCGCCGACTGTTCTGAACGAGCGGCGGGTGGTTGCTCCGAGGGCGGCTCGGGTCTTTCACAATAGAACCATTGCCCGAGGCGCCGCTCGCCGCAGTAAAACCCATCACCCTCCTGCGGCGTCACGATCTGGCTCGCCGTTCTGTCGATGGTCTGGGCGCTGGTGGTTACCGGAGCCGTCAACAGGGCGGCAATGAGCAAGGCGCAAGACATGCGGCCGGTCATCGCGCGTCTCCCGCTTTCGTTCCTGCAGGCGCAACAGGTGTTGGCGCGGAAGGCCGGAGGAAGCTGGACGGGACGCTGCAGCATGAGAAATCTGGGGGTGTCGGGGCGCAACGCGTGGACAGCACAGCGACGATGGGTCTGGCTTCTGAACCATGGGTGGGCGGGGCCATGAGGAGAGCAGCCAACGAGAGGAGCGGTTCGGCGATCAAGGGCACAATCAAACTCCCTTCCTGAAGGGTGGCGACGAAATTGGAACCGAGAGAAGATCAGGTGGAGCGGGAGCGCGAGGCTTGCTCAATGCCGCTGGCCGAGCCGCAGATACAGGAGCGGAGAAGCTGTTCATCCGCCGGTCCCATGCAGGTCGTAATAGTCGTTTATCTTGTCCTGAATTTGCCGCATCGTCTCGACCTCGTCAGGCAATTTGGCGGCGTCCATGAACTCCTTGTAGACCTCCGTGAAATCCATCCGCGAAAGGTCGAGGCGCGCAAATTCCTCGATTGTGAAGCCCTGACACTGCTCCCTTTTGGGAGCGCCCCAGGGCTTGCCGAGCTGCATACGTCCCTGTTCCTGCAGGATGCGGCTGAGTTTGCTTTCGAAGCAGCAATAAGCGGTGCGCTTCGTCTTGCAGATCCCCAGGAAGCTGGACGAGCAGTAAGTGCCCAGCTTGTGGCAGAACCCCATGCGGTCCTTGATATCGAGGCGCATTTCACTCTGTGAGCACGCGAACATTGCGAGGAAAGGCGTCGCCAGGGCCGCGATGGCGGTCGGACCGCCCGCCAGGGCGCCAAGGCCAGCCGCCGCGGTCAGAATACCCGAGGACTTGCCCGCGCAGCAGTTGATCAGCCCGAAGACCGGCTTGTGGCAAGTTTCCCGTGCGCCCTTGAAAACCGTCAGGTTATTCTCGTCAAACTCCTCCCCGGCCTGGTCGATGGCGTGAAGAGCAACCAGCGCATCCTTGAACTCCGTCGAGGCTTCCCGAACGATCGGTTCGCATTCGCCGTTGATGCAATAAACGTCATTGCCGCAGATATATTGGGGGGCGTCGTCAGTCGCACCGCTCGGTGTCGGACAACGGTAGATTCTTTCGAGAACCTTGCAGGCGCTGCCGTCCGGCTCCTCGTCCAAGCATTCTGTACGCAGATACGTACATTGGCGGTTCCCCTCGAGTTCACCACAATCATTGGCAGAGGAGATGCGATTGCATTGATAGGTGCGCTCCCAGGCCCAGCAAGGCTGCGTCACGGGCAACCCATCGACGATCCTGGTGACAGGGTCGCTTGACGTGCAGACCTCGCTGTCGAGGACGCAGTTTTGGTCAGCGGCGTTTCCTGCGCACATCCCCTCGTTGCGGGTGATCACTGGAGCAGCCGGTTCATCCTGTCGTGTGAGCCAGTAGTTACCGGTCGAAACGACCGTGCCCGGATGATAGAAACCCGGGGTGATCCCCTGAGCCTCGGCCGAGCACTTCACCTCCACGGCGGTATGGCCAAGACGCCTGCAATCGGGTGCCGCCGTATAGCCGTAGGCCGCCATGCTCCCACAATAGTCGATCGGCCGGCTTTCCCGGCATATGCCAGAGGCGATCTCATCGTCGAACGCGGCGCGAGCAGGATATGGACCGCCGTCCTGCGGCATCGTGCGCAGGCGCCCGGCATAATAGGTGTACACCGTGCGCCGATCGGCTCGGACATCCAGGCTCACAGGGCAGGTGCGCGTCTCCGGATCCACCTTATCGCCAGCATTGCACGTCGCTTCGTAATATCCGGCGCTCCCGGCAGCAGGCGGAAGCGGCACGCATGTTCCGCTGCTCCCGCCATAGTCTTCGCCCGCCAGATAGGTCTGCGGATCGTCCTCGACGGATGTGGCGCGAGCCGTCGTCTCGCGGATTTCGAATGTGCTGAACGTCGGGCGGCTGCGCTCGGCATCGGTCGTGATGCGATACGCCTGATTGGAAGATTTGGCCGCCTGGGCGGCGGCCTCAAGCCGCTCTGGATCGCTGAAATAGGAGCCTTCCGGAAGGGTCGTTCCGGAAAAACCTGGAACCGCAGCGGCCTGCGCGTCGCTTGAGGGGACCAGCGCGGAATCCTGCCGCTTCTCCGAACCCAAGTCCTTGCCCTGTTGGCGCGCCTCCTCGAGCGTCATCTGCCCATAGGCTGGTGCGCCTACCCCAGCCGTGGCGAGAAACATGAGCCAGGCAACGCCCCATCTCATGGCTTCGACTTTCGCATGTTGGATAAGCCGATCTCGGCAACCCGAGCGCCAGGTCCCTTGCCGGCGGCGAACTGCTCAAGCGCATATTCGAGCGTCACATTCCCGATGAGCCGGTCAAAGGGCGGCAGCTTGGTCTGACAGTTGAAGCCTGCACAAAGGTCGAAGTCGGAAGAGACCGAAACGTAGGTTGGCACCGCCTGAACATCGAAAGCACGGAACAGACGAGGATCGATGCCAATGCTGGTCATGTCGTCGCGGGTCACCACCTGGCCCAACTGGCGCATGAAGGCCTTCGCCGAGTTATCGGGAAAGCCGCGAAAAACGACGACACCGCCTGCTTGCGCCGTGTCGGCGATGAGACGTTTGAGCGAAGCCTGGGGCATGGAAAGGCTGGCAAAGACGATCAACTTGGGCGCGTCGCCACCGGGCACCGCGGCATTGGCGGCCGCGCCTTTCACAATCTCATCGAAATCAACCGCGCCGGGCGGGCCTTTTGGAAGATCGCTGGCGGAAACGCGGCGCATGTTCGCCATTCCTTGGTCCTGCGCCTCTCGCGCATCCTCCCGGAATGTTGCCCCGCGATCCTTCACATGCTCGACAAGCGCCTCGGCATCGGCCTTCATTTCGGCCGAACGCTTGCGGATCGCATCGACGTCCTGCCCGTCTATTGTTTGCGCAAGCGCGGACAGGCCGACCGTTCCGACGATAGCGAGAAGTCCAAATCTGATCAGGCGCATGACCCCCCTCCCCTACAGCACACAGCAGTTGCGCTTGCGCCAGACGAGGTAGCCCATGTCCTCGCCGCCGACGGGAAAGGCGCGACCAGCGTCCGGCGGCATGGTCGAGGCGCCGATGGCCGAGCAGGCAAACCGCCCGCTGACAGTCGGGATCGGATTGACCATTTGGAAGCGATATTGCTGCTTGCGCATGATCGGCATCAGATACTTCTTGCAGAGTCCGGCCGACCCCATGGTGCCCCAGGCGAGAGCCTGGCGGTGCATCTTGTAGGCGAAGCGGGACAGCGCCAGCCTGGAGGACTGCACATGGCCGATCGAGGCAGGTATATTCCCGTTCAGCGGATACATGCTGCCCTGGCACCCCGCACACCAGAAGAGCGGGTCGAGCGGGAGGCCGACCGTTCCCGCGATGCAATCGCCCGCGCACGCGGCCTTTGCGATCGGATTGGCAAAGACGATCGCTTCGGGATTGTTGAGTGCGCTCAGACTATCGTCCTGCCAGAGGGGGTCGACCTCCGTCATGTACGCGATATCGAATGATGCCTGCTCGAAGCAGAGGAAGTCCGTCAGGATTTCCATCCAGTAGAGCAGCGGGTACACATACCAGTGGACGTGCCATTTAGCGGTGCTCTGAGACCGACCGCCCACCATTGAGGGACCGGCCAGATAGCCCTGCCCAATATCAAACCCCGGGGAAATGCGCACGCCTCCAAGGTTTGGGAAGCACCACGGCTTCATCGTGACGTCAGCAAGGCGGACAGGCTCCCAGAAGCCGACCGAGATGCCGATACGAGGCAGCGGATCGGCGCAAGCACAGATCGGCGAGGCGGGATTGCTCGTGTCCGGACGGCCGCTAGGCCACAGCCGCGCTCCGCCAATCGACAGCGGAAACAGGCATGACCAGCAGACGTCGGTTATCGGATTGACGAATTTTCCGTTGCAGGTTGGCCCGGCCGCAACTGCGGGGCTTGCGAAAAACATGCAGCTCAGAAGAAGCGCAAGCGCGGCGCCGACGGTGCGAAGCCAGGTCATTTTGCCTCTCCCTCGTTTGGGCTCATCAATGCCGCATCCGCCCGGTTCTTGCGGGTCCAGTAGAGCCCCGTCTGCAAGAGCGTTGCGATGAGGAGGCAGGCTGCCAGCGGGGTTGCGAGGCCAGGCGCCAGCGTCTGCAGATCCTCGAAGAGGAACAACGTCCCGGCCAGAGCCAGACAAAGCACCTGCCAGCACAGGCGCAGGCGCCGCAGCTCTGCTGTTTCGGGTGCCGCCATCGGGGTGCGGAGCAGGTCGAGCCAGAGCGGCATCACTTGCTCACTCTCGCAGGCAGGACCATTTCGGAGACGCGCATCACCGTTCCGGCCCGCGTCACGACAGCCGGTGTGTGCCGGATGCCGAACCTATGGGTGAGTTTGCCTTCCTGATCGAAATAGAAACGTCGCTTGCGGGCCGTCATCGCCTCGATCGGCGATCCGTTGACGAAGATGATCTTCGCCTTTGCGTCAGCGAACTGCCGGGTCGCCCAGTCCAGTTGCCCCGCATCATCGCCGTCGACAAAAACAAGATCCTGCCGGATCACAACGAAGTCGAGCGGATTGATCCTCTGTCCCGCGGAGGCGATTAGGTTTCCCTTCTGGTCGCGAATGTCGCGCTCGAGCGTGATCGCCGGATCGAAATTCCAGCTTCTGGGCTGGTCGGCCGCTGTAATGCCGGCGACGGGCGTGGGACGCCTGACCTTCGCCTCCACCCTTTTCGCGAACATGGCGTTGACCCGGTCGAGTTCACCGGTCGCCTGCGCACGGCGCAAACGCGTTTCGATCGTTGCCAAAAGGTCGGTCTCGATCACCGGGAAGGTCTGGCCGACCTGGCCGAAGTCGCGAGCCTGGCTACCTACCGAGCCTGTGAGAAGCAGGGCGGCTCCGATGCAGCCCAGCCCCGCAAAGGTTTCGACCGCGCGGTTCATAGCACGGGTGTCCCCACGCCGATGATCTGGCGCTGGCAAACCAGCCCAATCTCGGCGTAGCGGCTGTCAAAGCCATCCTTGTGCGCGGTGCCAACATAATAGCAACCGCCGGGAATGACGCCGGTCTTTCCGGGGGAAAGGCGCTCGCCCAGGCGCGTGCGCTCTTTCATGCGGGCGACGTCGCGGCCATCCACCCGCACGATCGGACCGTCATGCGTAACGACATCGCCTGGCATGCCGTAGACGATCTTGCCGAACATCTGCGGACGGTCGCCGAAATGCCGCCGCAGCAAGGGCGAGCGAGGCGGATCAAAGAATATATAGTCGCCCCGCGCGGGAGCAACGCCGCGGCGGATCAGGAATGCCCAATTGGGCAAGGACTGGGTCGCATTGATCAGAAACAGATGATGCACTCGCCAGTCGGCGATCGCCGAAAGCGCCATGCTTCCTGCCACGAAAATCGCGAGCAGAACCCAGAGCCGCCTGGTCGCGGCCGATCCCCGTTCGCGGACCTCACTGGCCATTGCCGTCACCGGGGCCTCCGAAGGTCGATACGGAGGGGGTTGGACGACCCGTCACAGGCTGAGCGGGATATTGCGCGGGCACGTCAGCGCCGGCTGTCATCGGATCAAAGCCTTGGAATGGCTCGGTGGAAGGGTCGGGAGGGAGATTGGGCACAACCGCCGGTGCCAGAGGCTGCTGCATTGGTTGTTGCCGCTGGGCGGATGCCGGCGCGGGAAGCCTGATCCCGGCTGCATAGACGGCGCGGCGCAAACCATCAGTGATATCGGGGACGTTTTTGGTCAGGACCGCTTCTCCGACCAGAACGACATCGCCCTGTGCGCTGCGCTTTTGCAGTTCGCCATCCAGCGCTGCCATAAACGCCTTCATTTCCGCCTCGACCTGCGCAGGAGGAGCGGATGAGCGAGCCTGTGCCTGCACATATTCCCCGACGATGTTCGACAGGCGCGCGGCCACCAGATGGTCGCCCGGCGGGGTCAGAAGCCTCTTGGTCACCCACATCGACCAGATGAGCGCGATCGCCACAAACAGTCCGGCGAAAAGCTGCGAACGCGACAGTCCGGCAAAGCGGGCCTTCTTGCGAACCGGCCCGTTGGTCTTTCGAGGCGGAGGGGGAAGATCGAGTTCCGATTGCCGGTCAACCATGACGGTCCTCCAGTTTGGGCAGCAGGGCATGGCGCCGGACGATCAGCACTGCGCTGGACAGGAGCAGATGGGCTGCGAGCACGGTCATCCGGAAGCTTGCCAGGCGGTCAGGCGTGGCGGCGACGTAGCGCGACGCAAGGTTGGCAAGCTGATGCATCAGCCCGTCGAACGAGAAGCCGCCGATCACGATGAACGCGAAGGCGAACAGGCCCCACGTCAGGAGCAGCGTCGTTGAAATCACTCCGGCGACATGGAGCAGGACGAAGAGCATGGTCGCGAGCGGCGGATTTCTACGCCGCCGCCGAGCCGGCTGAAGCAAGGGAAGCGACATAGCTTCTACTCCGCCGCCAGCGGCGCAGCATCACTGCCGCCCGAGGTCCATTTTTCGGGTGCGTCGGGATAGGCAACCCGCTCGATCGCCTCGTCCATGCCAAGCCCTTCATGGACCAGGGTCTCGATCGACGCGAAGGTCTTCGGGCTCGAGGAGAACAGGGCGGCGGAAAAGGGATCCAGCACGAGCCGCCCGATCGCCAGGGTTTCGGGCCCCTTGATCAGGATGTCGGAATATTCAAACCCATTGCGCTTGAGCGACCGTAACAGCGCATCGGTGTAATCGTCCATCTCGAAGCGGTCGTGCTTCTTGAAATCTGCGATCGTCTCGGGTTTTTGCTGAAGGATCACGAACCAGTCGCTATTCTCCAGCGCCGCGATGGAGCCTTCGGATTTATAGTAATCGTTGAGCGACTGGGTCGCAGTGACCAGCGAGGCTCCATATTTCCGGCAGGTGCGGGCATAGGTCTCGATAAAGTCCGCCATCGCGCCGCCCTTGAGCATCTGCCAGGCCTCATCCAGCAGCAGCGCCTTGGGTGTTGCCCGGTCGACCTTGCGCATCATCTGCTGGCTCATGAACATGATCGCGGTGAGAACGACGCTTCGCAGTTCCTCGCGCGAGGAAAGGTCGGACAGCTCGAAGACCGTCAGCTGCGCCTTGAGCTCGAACGACACTTCGCCTTGGAAGAAGCGGCCATAGGTGCCTGCGCTCGAAAAGGGCCGCATCGCGATGCCAAGATTGACGGCCAGCTCGTTTCCGGTCTCCTCAAGCGCGACGATGACGTCGTCGATCGAACCCGTGCGTCGCTTTTGCTCCCAGACCTGGTTGACCGCGCCATCGATCAGACCCCGTTCGGTATCGTTCAGCCGATCGATATGGCGCGACATCTGATTCACGATGGCCTTGAGCATCGCCATGCAGTCGAGCAGATAATCCTCGTCGTCCGCGGCCTGCTCCTCATCAATCATCGAAAACGGATTGAGGCAGAAGCCGGAGCTCATCGTGAACTCGACGAATGCGCCGCCCTGGAGTTTGGCGGAATGCTCGAAGGATCGGCCATCATCGATCACGACCACCCTCGCCCCGGCGCCGCACAGCGAGGCGCAAAGCTCCTGCAGGGCGACCGATTTGCCGGACCCGGACTTGCCGAACACGGCAACATTGTGGTTGCCAGCCATGTTCTCGAACGGCGACCAGAAGAATGGCTGACCGCGACGTCCAATGAGAAGGAGGTGCGGGATCTGCCCGCCCAGATATTCGCCCTGGATGGGCGCGAGGTTGGCAGCCGTCGTGCTGAGCATGGTGCGCATGCGCTTCATGCGATCGAGATCGCGCGCCAGCCCGTTTGCCATCGTCATGGGCATGGCGCACAGCAGGCCCATGATCTGGAGATAGCGGTCGTCCAGAAGATCCCAGCCCGCGGCACGGTAGACGGATTTGAGGATACGCTCGTTGGCGTCACCCTTGCCCTTGGGCGAGAAGGCGGTGACGCTGTAGAAGAGTCGGACGAGCTTGCGACCCTGGCGGATCTCGTCGTTGACGTGTTTCCACTCCTGGCTTTGCTCGCGCAGCTGCGGCAGGAAGCGAGCGGACTTGGAGTCCGCAAGGCTCGTCGTGCGCATGAATTTGTACCCTGCCTTGCTGCTGGCCGTCTGAGGGTCGGGAAACTCCAGGCACAGGTTCGTCGAAACGGGGCAAGGCATGCGGAGCTTGTCGGTAAACATGTCACCGATCAGCCGCGCACAGTCCCACGGTGCCCAGCGCTGCGGCAGATTGCGGACTGAAAAGGACCGCACGTCGAAGACGTCGGGATAAATCTCACCGATCTCCGGAGCGCCGCCCAGATTGCGCCCGGTCGGTCTGAACCGTTCGGTGCGCAGCAGGATGCGATCCGGATCGATCTTCATTTCTATGTCGCGCCGGACCGCCTGATCCGCGATGGGATCGAGCGGATTGTAGCTGACACCATCGTCCCCGGGCGCGGTCGTTGGCGAGGTAATGTCGTCGACCCAGGCGATGAGGTCCGTTGGATCCATCTTGCGTGCCGAGACATTGACCGACGCCAGCGCCGAGATCAGCCCGTCCATGACGGTGACGATGTCCTCGGCCGATACGGCCGAGCTTTCCGGCGTCGAATAGGAAATGGCGACCCGGTGGTTGCGAAGCGAAAAAGGCGCATCGGCCGAAAGCGAATCCCATACGCCTGCGGTCAGAAATTCGACGCGGTGCTTCGCCATGCGCTCATAGACGCCGGACGCCGAGTATCGGGGCAGATACCAGCGCGAAAGCCGCTCGCTCACCCGCGGGCTCATCCACTGGTGGAACTGCAGACATCCGGGAGCCGGTATCGCTTCGGACAGAAACTGGGTCAGGATTTCGCCGGTCCGCTCGTCGGCGCCGACGAGCGGGGCTGCCTCAATCACGAACCCGCGAGAGGCGCTGTTGTAGAAAATCCCTGTCTTGGGATCGTAGCTGCGATAGGGAAGCCAATGGGCGAGCATCGGCACCCCGAGCGATGGGCCCTGCGCATCGGGTTTCTTGGTGTCGCCGAACAGGCCGGACAGGAGCCCATCCACCAGGCCACGCTTCCTGGACATCATTCCGGCTCCGTTATGGACGCCGGAAATGTTCCGGCCCTGATGGTCTCGCGCGGCATCGGCGACACGGTTCCTGCGCCGCCTTCAGGCGGCCTGGCCGTCGTTCCAGGGGCGCCGGGTTTTCCAAAGTCATTCGCTGTAACCGGCGTGGCCTGACCCTGCGCCTTATCCTGCGGAGCAACCGTGGCTTCGGTGACAGCGGGCGGGGTCGGCTTCGTCAGATTGCTGGCATCTGGCTTGGAACCAGCGCCAATGCGCCCGTCCGTTGCGCCAGGTTCCCTCACCCGCTCGGCCTTCAGGCGGCGGTCGACATCGGCCTTGATGTCAGCAAGGGGGTTGCCAGCGCGGGCCCGGGCCGCGTCAACGATGGTGGCGTCGGGAGGGCCCATGCTGATGCCGGTCCCCTCATTGTGTGCAAGAGCAGCGTCGACTGTATCGCCGTTGGTCGGCGCCGGGGCGAGGCCGACAGACCCAAGGGGCGTCGCCTCCAGGCGCGCCTGCTCCTCCCATTCCCCTTGTTGTACGACCGCGTGAACGGCACTGGCTTCATGCCATCGCCCATGGTCATCAACATAGGGTTGCAGGACGATGCGCAGGACCTTCTCCGAGGTTCTGGGCGCTCCCTTTGCTACCGCTGATGCTGTGGATGGGGCCTGGAGCGCCCGAATGTGGTCCGAAACGGCAAAAGCTTTGGGCGCGGATGCGCGAGGCAGAGGCGCTATGAACCGGTCGCCTTCGTCACCGGAAATCAGCGCGAGCGCATGATCGTCGATCGAGGAGGCCGGCGCGCAGATGCCGTCCGGTGCAGGACAGGAAAAGCTGCCCGCTATGTTTCCCCCAAGGCTCGCGCAGCCGCCGAGGGCGACCAGCGCGAGGAGCGTGGGGGCGCTACCGACGCGCTTCACGATCGGGGCGACGATCATGAGCGTGCCGCCTTGAGCCAAGTCTCGAGAAACGCTTTGGGGCGATACCCCTCCAGCATGGCCCCGTCGCTGCGCACGATGACGGGTGTTCCGGACAGGCCGTGCTTGCGCGCAAATGCCTCATTGGCATCGAGCCCGGAGGTATCGCATTTGGGGGCGCTTCCAGCCACGGGCTCCCCGGAATAGGCAGCGTGCAACGCTTCTTCCCGGTTTTTCGCGCAGTAGACGCGCTCGGCCAGATCGCGGCTGCCCAGAACTGAAATAGGTCGTTCCACGACCCGGACCTGCATCGAGCGCAGGACATTGCTGAGCGCGCGGCAATAGGAGCAACGGAAATCGCTGAAGACCGTGACCGTCGGGCCCGCCGGATTGCCCCAGATGATCGCGCCCTCTTTCGGCAGGCTATCGATTGGCAGCCGGCTGATCGAACCAGGTGCGGCCGAAAGCTTGCTCGAGCCGCTGGCCCCCGGCCCGGCAAAGTTATCCTCTTCCTCGGTGCGACCCGAAGGACTGCCGGTTGCATTGGCGACGGCTGCCCCGCCCACCAACATATCCGGATTGATCTCGAGCAGGCGCGCAGCGGTCAGGTCCTGCCGCGTCTCCATGTCGTAGACTCGACCGATGACAAGATACCGTGCGCCATGGTCGACATAGAACAGATTGGCTCCTGCGGTTACCTCGCATAGCCCGGTCAGTTTCTCGCAATCGACCTTCGTCAGGGGTGTCTTGGGGAGACGTGCCTTCAGCAGGCTCTCGACCTTCGCTGCTGGACGGACGTAATCCTGCGCCAGCGCCACCCCGGCCGCGCCGAGTATCGAGCAGAGCGCGATCGCGGATGCGGGCATAATCCAGGCGCGAGACGGTCGATCGGGCAAACGCGCGCTGAACCACTCAATTGCGGACATAAACACCCTCCAGAAAAACGATTTCAACGTCGATCCCGGTCGGCATCTCGATCACCGGCTGATATTGTTCGGCGCGTTCGATCAGATATTTCGAGACCATGTCGCCGGTCTGCGCCGCGCCCTCGCCGAAGCCGCCTTCCAGCAGTTCGCCGGCTGAAAGTTTGTCGCGCTTGCCATTGGTGATGGTGGTGCCTTGAAACACCGAGTTGGCGTTGGCAGAGAAGCCCCGTCCAAATCCCCCGAAGAGGCCGGCAATAAACGCCTGGGTCACAAGACCGCCCTCGCGCGATACAACGCGGCCGCGCACGCCAGTCTTTCCGCCAAAGGCAAGGAACCCCTTCACCTCCGATACGGCATAGCGCCCACCCGGTTGCGGGCAGGTCATCTTCTGCAATTTTACATAGACCTTCTCACTGGAAAGGTCCCCGCGCGCGGCGCCGTTTACCAGGCACCCTTGCACCTTTGTCGTGAGCAGCTTGCCATTCTGCAGGACCGATCGCGCCGGCCCGGTGATACGCAGCACAACCGGCAGTGGGTCGCTCTGGCTGTTGACCCCGGCACTTGCATCGACGCCGACGATGACGCGCGCGGAAGCGAAGCTGTTGGGCGGGAGATAGTTCGGGCTGTCCGTGTAGACGGTATTACCCTTGGAAATCTTTGAAGCCGTGCTCGTGTCGGCAGTGCTGAAATTGACCAGCTTGACCTCGGATGGGTGGCCGATAGGCGGTCCATTCTTGTCGGCAGGCATGTCCTCGGGTCGCTGATAGGCCTGCGGACCACGCGGCCCGTACATGGCCGAGGGTCCCGGGGCAGGCGGGGGCGGAGCGGCGGCCCGCTCATTGATCTGCCGCCGCAGTTGCTCATTCTCCGACTGATAAGCCGATACCACGCGCTGTCCGTCGGACCGCATCGCCATGTTCTGGCCCTTCAGCGCCTCGACCTGGGCGCTCAGTGCTTCCATCCGTTCGGACTGGCCGTTGACGACCTTGAGCTGGTTCTCGGCTGCCTGAAAGCGGTTTTCCGACAGGGCCATCCATTCCTGCTGCGACAGGTTGCGGTTGACCATGTCCTTGGTCGAGACCTCAACTTCGGTCGGTTTGTCGGTTTCGCCTTTGCCAGAGGACTCCTCGCCCGAGAAAATCCAGAAAGAGGATGCAAGCAGTCCCGCACCGGCAACGCCGACCAGAAGCAGTCGCTGTTTGCGCCGCACGGCCTCATTGCCGGACAGTTCGTCCCCAACCGGCGAGACGCCCTCCCCTTCCTGGCCGTCCAGGGGCTTTCGATCACGCTTGAAGATGTCGGTGAGAGCCATGTTCTACCTCGGGTTCGGCGAGACCAGGTAGGCGGTTGTCACCTTCCCGGGCTCAAGCTTGGGTTCAGCAATCGAAACAGCGAGCGCGCTTCGCGGCGCGAGCATGGTCTCGGTAAGCTCGATCGCTCCTGCACCGGCATTCTCGACGCGCAGCACACGGCCGATCAGATCCGACCCGCGATACTCAGCGATCATCTGGATCTTGAGCGAGCCGACATAGACCGGCCTCAGCGAGCGCTGACGCATTTCAAAGCCGTCGATGACGCCATTGGCGTACATGCCGCGGACCAGCTCGAGGGCCGCGTCCTGAGGGCCGGGCTCGCGTCCTCCCGTGGCGGCATCGGCGGCATGCTCCTTGGCGATTGCCGGATTGGAGACGAAGATTTGTGCGGCCTGGTCGCCAGTGATCCTGCAGACGAACTTGTAGACGTAGCCTCGCTTGCTCGTGCCGAAGAACGACAGGGCCGATCGCGAGAAACCATCCGGTACGGAGAGATAGATGTCGCCGCGTACCGGCTCGTTCACCACCGAAAAATCATCGACCGGATTACCGGTGGAGATTTTGGAGACGCTCGCAAACTCATCCTCGACCAGGCTGATCCGTGTGAGATCCTTGGCTGAAGCCTGACAATCGACCTGAGCGCTGTCGGCAGCGACAATGGTCTGGTCTGCCCACGCCGGCGTCGCGAGGGACAGCAACGAGGCGCACAGGACCACCACGCCCATCCCGCGGCTCGTGATGCAGTTGATGCGTGACGCCAGGAGCGTGCCGATCGCCGCGCCAAGGATGGCGTAGAAGATGATCATGAGGGGCGTCCCTTTTCGTTCGAGACCATTCCAAAGCCGGTGAGGCGCAGGGAAACGCCGGAATACTCCCAGTCGTATTGGAAGGTGCGTCGCTCTCTGGAGATCACTTTGTCGCCGACGATCGTGTGGAACTCGCCCGTAACCCGCGACTGCAGGCGCTTCGGATCGATTTCCATTTTCTGGATGGTGAAGAACTGCGCGATCGAGGATCCGCGTTGCTCATCGACGATCTTGAGGAGCTCTGCCTTGAGCTTCCCGTAGGCACGCGGAGAAGCGATCGCTAGCACGGATTCCATCCAGTACTCCAGATTGCTGGGGGAACGATCGAGGGTCAGAACCACAACATCGCGTGTGATGAGTTCGAGATACTCGCGGCTGACGCCTGCACTGCTGACGGTCAGGGGCGAGCGCAGCACCGGCTGCAGCACGACCTCGCGATCACGCGAAACGCCGATCAAGAGCAGGACGCCGGCCAGGCTCGAGAGCGCGACGACCGCGATCAGCAGAAGATTGCGCTGCTTGAGCAGACGCTGATTATGCGCATGGCTGTAAGCGACTTCCATCTTACCCCGCCATCAATCGAAGATAAGAGGGTGGCGTGGCCCGCATGCCGGTGAAACCGGCAGGCAAATGCCAATAGGCCAGATGAAGCAACCACGACGCCGTGCGCCCTGCCTTAGCCTTTCTGAGACCCCACCAGCCCGCGACCGCGAGTATCAATCCGATGAGGATGTGCTGAAACAGGATGCCCCAGGTGAATGGGATCACCATCGCCAGGAACTCATCCAGGGTCCACAGCCCGATCAGCTCAGGATCGTCCAGATGAGACGGTATGCCGTATTTGTCACCGGCCATTGCACCACCCTCCCCCGATGGATCAGGGCTGCCACCCCGACCACGGAATGCTTGCGTCAGATCGTGGCGGTGACCGTCGAGGTGACGATGGGAATGCCGGTTCCGGCGCCGACCCCCACACCCACGGGAATGGCGACCTGGCCGAGGCTGAAGCGTCCCGACGCCAGAGCGACCAGGCCGCCGCCGAGCGAGAGAACGGTGATGATCTTGCCCCCCGACCCCTGAAGGAAGTCGGTGAACATGGTGAGCGCCGTGTCGAACGTCGTATCGGCGCCGGCATGTGCCGGTCCGGCAAACCAGAGAAGCGCGAACACGAGCGCGGCGCCGGCGATGATTGCCAATTCCAGTCGCCGCCCCTGTTGGAGAGTTGCATGCATCGAGACTGATCCCTTGCTGAAGGGCGTGGCCTGTCCCCGCCCCTGAGCAAGGGTGCATCACCCCGGTGCTGGCTCAAGGCTTCTGGCAGCAAAGCGTTAACCCTACTGTGCGATTTTCTTCCCAGCCCCTCGGACGGGCGTGAGCTGGTGATTCTCTGTCCCAAGACGCGGCTTTCGTGTCCCATATGCGGGACATCGTGACCCTATATTGGGACAGCGCGTCCCGGAAAATATTGGGATAGAATGTCTTCCCGGAAAGCGCCCCGCTTAGCGATTCGCACTCTCCATCCGGGAATAAACCTTCCCATCGATTGTAAGGTATAAGACCCTCGTGTAAGGAGGGCGAGGATGACTGAGCGCCGGTTGCAGATCGACCCGATAACTGAGGCTTTGGCAGGAACAGGCTGATGGCAGGTGATACGCGTAGCTATGCGTTGGACGTGTCCGAACTTCTGTTCCGGCTTTCGACCGAGAGCCTGCGTCTGCGCTCCAATGACACCTTAAGGTTCGAAACCGTCGCGAGCCTTGTGAACGCCCGCGTCGAGAAGCTTCCTTTGACCCACCTCGACGCAGTGGATGTACGCGCTCATTTCGACGTCGTGGAGAGCAAGGGCCCAGTCCGGGTTCACGTGACCCTGCCGCGAAGCTGTGCCGACCTGCTGATCGAGGAGAAGCGGCGCTTCGCAAAGCTTCTCGATCGAAGCCTGACCATGGCGGATATGATCTCCATTCTGTTTTTCGACTTCGTCGCAGAGCATCATTCGAAGCGGATACTCGGAAAGATTGGCATGGACGAAGGTGCGTCCGGCCAAGACAAGCCGACTTCGGTCACCTGACCGAAATATACCGTCACAATCGTGCAACGCCGGTTCGTCTGAACCGGCTCCTTTCGGTGTCGAAAAGCTTGCCAAGGGTACAAGCTTTTGTTCTTGTTGGGGCCTGCTCCGACTTAGGACAGGGGGATTATGTCGACCCTAGGCGCGATCGAGCCAATAGGAGGTGCTGTCGCTCAGGAAGCGCACGGCCAACTTTACATCGACCTGATGCGTCAGGCGATGGCAGCCAAGGATCTGGGCCTTCGCCCACTCGCGCAGAAGACAGGGATCAGCAAAAGCCGTCTCGGGCGCATCTTGCACCCGAAACTGGCCGAGCGATCCCCTATAACCATGGGCGAGTTTCGGGTGCTGCTCGAAGCGCTCTGAGGTGGTCCCGCCTTCTTGGACAGGTTTGCGGCTAAGTTAAGCTAATCCCGGTTGTCATTCACGCCGCCTGTTTGATCATCAGACCATGGG
>NZ_JBNNOB010000059.1:0-20312 GCF_050274375.1 Sphingomonas sp. NPDC019816 | reverse complement strand
TTTTTTTTTTTTTTTTTTTTTTTTTTTTTTTTTTTCTTTTTTTTTTTTCTTTTTTTGACAGCGTGTCGAGTACCTCGGCCGGGATCGTGCGCTCCTCCAGGTTCAGGCGCGGCATGATCCGCCGCACCGCCTCGATCGCCGCCTCGCGGGTCAGCGCGGCCAGATCGGCGCCGACGAACCCGAAGGTCGTGCGCGCCAGCTCGGCAAGATCGACCTTGTCGCCCAGCGGCATGCCGCGCGTATGGATGCCCAGGATCTCACGCCGCCCGCGCTCGTCGGGGACGCCGACCACGATCTCGCGGTCGAACCGGCCCGGCCGCCGCAGCGCCTCGTCGATCGCCTCGGGCCGGTTGGTCGCGGCAATGATGACCAGATTCGCCCGCGCCTCCAGCCCGTCCATCAGCGTCAGCAACTGCGCGACGAGCCGCTTCTCCGCCTCGCCCTGCACCCGGTCACGCTTGGGGGCGATCGAGTCGATCTCGTCGATGAAGACGATCGAGGGCGCGGACTTGGTCGCCTCCTCGAAAATCTCGCGGAGCCGCTGCTCGGACTCGCCGTAAGCCGAGCCCATGATCTCGGGGCCGTTGATCAGGAAGAACTGCGCATCCGATTCATTGGCGACCGCACGCGCCAGCCGGGTCTTGCCGGTGCCGGGCGGCCCATGGAGCAGCACGCCCTTGGGCGGCTCGACGCCCAGCCGCTCGAACAATTCGGGATAGCGCAGCGGCAGTTCGACCATCTCGCGCAACTGGTCGATGGTCGAGGCCATGCCGCCAATGTCATCGTATGTGACGTCGGCGCGCCGGGCCTCGCGCGGTTCCTCATATTCGGGCCGCAGCTCGACCTCGGTATTCTCGTCGATATGCACCACGCCCTTGGGGCTGGCCGCGACCACCGCGAGGCGGATTTCCTGTAGCGCATAGGCCGGCGCGTTCATGAACTGCGCCACGCCCGGCGGCATGTTGGTCACACGCTGCTGCCCGGCGGTCGCGACCACATCGCCCTGGCAGAGCGGGCGGTTGAAGAAGGTGCGCTTCAACGCCTGCGCCGATCCCTGAAGCCGCAGATTCTGCTGCGCGGGCGCGAAGACGACGCGAGTCGCGGGCTTCGATTCGACACGGCGCACCTCGACGAAATCGCCCGAGCCGACGCCGGCATTGGCGCGCTGCAACCCGTCGATGCGGAGCAGGTCGAGGCCCTCGTCCTCGGGATAGGGCGCGACCGCGCGTGCGGGCGTCGCCTGCTTGCCGACGATCTCGACGACATCGCCCTCGGTAATGCCCAGCGCCGCCATCAGCGTGCGCGGCAGATGGGCCAGGCCGCGCCCGGAATCCTCGGGGCGGCTGTTCGCCACCTGTATCTTGCGAGTCGGCGCGTCGCTGTCGGCCATGATCGTCCCTTGGCAAAGTGTCTGAAACACGAAAGCGCGGGACGTGGGGGCGGGTTCCGGCCAGCGAAAGGCCGGCCCGCCGAGCGGAGGCAAAAAAAAGGGCCGATCGAAACGACCAGCCCGTAAAAGTTTTTAGGAGAGGATGCCTGAAAGGCCCGTTCCTTTTGCGGCGCAGCACGCTATGTTGCAAGTGCGAAAAGCTTGGCTATGATTGCAGTTTATGCAATCCTCTGGTCGAGAGGGTGTTCAAACAACAGGTGCGAGATGCGCAGGCTCCCCCCGCTGGGTGCGATCGAAGCCTTCGTCCAGGTGGTGCGCCTGGGCTCCATCAAGGCGGCCGCCGAGGAACTGGCGCTGTCCGCGCCCGCGCTTAGCCGGCGTGTGCAGACGCTGGAGCGCTTCGTTGGCAAGCCGCTGTTCGCCCGGCGGCATCAGGCGATGGTGCCCAATGACGATGGCCAGCTGTTGATGGAGCAGATCGCGCCGCTGCTCGACCAATTGTCCGACGCGGTGGAGGCAATGACCAGCGGACAGGAGGTGCTGCGGCTGCGGCTTGGCGTATTGCCGCTCTATGCGGCGCAGCGGCTGTTCCCGCATATGGGGCTGCTACGCGCCGCGCATCCCGAACTGCATCTCGACATCGATACCGCCGGGCATGGCATCACCCGGCTGGGCGACGGGCTGGACGCAGTGATCGCGCTGGGCCGCGACATCGACCCGTCGCTCTATGCCAAGCGGCTGGATTTCAACAAAGTCTATGTCATCGGCTCGAAGCGGCTGATCGAGGGCCCCCATCCCCTGCTCCGCCCCGAACAGATGAACGGCATGACCGCGCTGCTCCACCGCGAAATGCCCGACGCCTTCACCGCCTGGTGCCAGGCGGCGGGGCTGGGCAACATCAAGCCCAAGGCGATCGACTTCTTCGATTCGGGCGGGCTGATGCTGGAGGCGGCGGCGCAGGGGCTGGGCGTCGCCTTCATGCACGCCAGCCATTTCGAACATGCCCAGGACCCGCGCCTCGTCCGCCTGTTCGATATCGAGGTCGACAGCCCGTACAGCCACTGGTTCGTCTGCCGCCCGCGCGCGCTGCAGCAGAAGTCGGTGAAGCTGTTCCACGACTGGTTGATCGCCACGCTGTACCCGGCGGCGGCGTAGAAACCCCAACACCCGCCTAGGCACGCCTTATTATAACCGCCGCCAGCCACGAGCACGCCCCTCCCGCAGGCGAGTTTCAGGTCAGTCATGCCCCCGGCATGACTTAAACGATGCGGGGCATCGTTTACCTGAAACTGGGATGGGGGAGGGAAAGCCGCAAGCGGTGGTCTCGGTGAGACTCGAAACCCTCCCCCCGGCCCCCTCCCGCCTGCGGGAGGGGGAGTAAGGCCAACGACAAAAAGCCGCGCGTCCATCAGGACGGCGGCTTCACGCCTTCAAGCCATTACGGGGCGACCCTGGGGGCCGCCGCCCGCAAATTACTTGATCTTGGCTTCTTTGAACTCGACATGCTTGCGCACGACCGGGTCGTACTTGTTGAAGCTCAGCTTCTCGGTCTTGGTGCGCGGGTTCTTCTTCGTGACGTAAAAGAATCCGGTATCAGCCGAGCTGACGAGCTTGATCTTGACGGTGGTCGGCTTGGCCATGACCTGGTTCCTGTATGCGTGAAAAAGCGAAAGCGGCAGCCGGAGCCGCCGCTATATAAGCGCCGCCCATGGCCCATGGACCCGCATGAGTCAAGCTTTTCGCCCCATTTAAGCCGCTCTTTACGCCGAACGCGGTAGCGTGACACCCCCGCACGGGCGGGCGATCGGCCTGGGGGCCGCATGGACTGGTGGGGGGACGAAGGCCGATGGATATGATGGGATCGGACGGGACGGGCGAATCGGTGGGCGATGTCCGTGCGCAACTCTGGGCGCGAATCGCGGCGCTGGATGTCAGCGTCCCCTACACCCCCGCGGCCGATCTGATCGACAGGGTGGAGGCGATTCGCCGGATCGCCCATGCCCATGGCCTGACGCCAGCCGTCACCGTCACCCATTTCATCGCACGTACACTGGTCAGCGGCACGGACTCGTCGCCGGTCCATGGCTGGCTGGCGATGCTGACCGATGCGGTGGCGAGCGAGCGGCAGGATTACGAAGCCGCCGACCGATTCGCCATGGCCTGTTCGGCGCGACTGGCGGGCTGAATGGATGCGCTGATGATCGCGCTGGTCGTCGCGCTGGTCGCACAAGGCGCCGGACGCCTGGCCGCGCTGGCGGCGCAGGTCAGCGATCGCACCGGCCGGCCGGCAGCGGCGATACTAGGCATCGTCGTGGCGCAGCTGGTCGTCGCGAGCCTCGCGGTGCAACTGGGCGTGACGCTCGCCCCCGGCCTGACGCCGGAGACGCGGACCTTGCTGCTCGGGCTGGCGATCGGGCTGGCGGGCGTCGGCCTGCTGGGTCCATTGTCGGCCCGCGCATCGCCCGTCGATCCGTCGCGTCTGGGCGCGTTCGGGACGGCCATGCTGGGCGGGGGTGCGATCATGCTGGCCGATTCCCCTGCCTTCGTCATCGCCATGGCGGCCGCCCGGTCGTCGCTGCCCTGGGCGGCGCTGCCCGGCGCGCTGATCGGAACCCTGGGCGCGGTCCTGCCCGCACTCCTGCTGGGTGAGAGGGAATGGCGGCGGCTGCCGCTACAGCCGATTCGTCTCGGCATGGGGGGCGTCATGCTGCTGACCGGGCTGGTCATCGCCTTGTCCGCAAAGGGCCTGATCTAGGCTATCGATCACACTGCAAGGGCTTTTGCGCTTGGATATGCGGGAGCAATTGCGCCATCGGATCGTTCACGCAACGATTCCGACAGCAACACGATCAACAGCGGGAGCCTGTCCATGTCCGATATCAACCCGGCGCTCGATACGCCGACCGACCTGAACCGCAATGCGACGTCGAGCGTCGCCGATGCGCTGAACGGCGCGCTGGCCGACTGCTATGCGCTCTACCTCAAGACCAAGAATTTCCACTGGCACGTCTCGGGCCCGCATTTCCGCGACTATCACCTGATGCTCGACGATCAGGCCACGCAGATCCTGGGCGTGACCGACGCCATCGCAGAGCGGGTGCGCAAGACGGGCAACGTCACGCTGCGCTCGATCGGCGACATCGCGCGTCGCCAGACCATCGTCGACAATGACCGCGAGTTCGTGTCGGCCGCCGACATGCTGGTCGAGCTGCGCGACGACAATCTGAAGCTGGTCGAGCGCTTCCGCGTGGTGAAGGACGCCGCCGAGGAGGCCAAGGACAATGCCACGAGCGGCATCGTCGACGAATGGACCGACCAGGCCGAGGAACGCGCCTGGTTCCTGTTCGAGGCCGGCCGCAAGGGGTGAGTCCCCAGGCTTCCAGGCATGAAAGGCCCCGGTGAAAGCCGGGGCCTTTTTGCGTCGGCCATTCATTCTCCGGCAAATCGCGACGATGACGATCCTCCCCCGTGAGCATCCAAGACCAGCATGGAACGCCTGCGCCGCCGCGCCAGCATCCGTAAGCGGAACACCGACCCTCCCCGCCGGTTACCCCCCTATCAGGTCAGGAGGATTACCCCATGCTCAAGCTCGCCATCATGTTTCTCGTCGCCGGATTGATCCTTGGAGCCCTGGGCTTCGGTGGCATCGGCGGTGCGTTCGTCGGGATCGCCAAGATCCTGTTCTTCATCGCCATCGCCTTGTTCGTGATCTTCCTGGTGCTCGGCCTCGTGGCGGGCAAATCGGTGAAGAACGCGATCGACTGACGCGTCGATGCGCGACTTCGCAGGCTTGCTCGACGCGCTGATCTATACGCGCTCGCGCAATGCCAAGCTGAAGCTGGTCGCGGATTACCTCGCCGCCACGCCCGATCCCGACCGGGGTTGGGCGATGGCGGCGTTGACGGGCGATCTCGACCTGCCGGGCGTCAAGCCCGCGCTGATCCGCGCGCTGATCGAGCAGCGGGTCGACCCCGTGCTGTTCCGCATGAGCCGCGACTATGTCGGCGACACCGCCGAGACGGTCGCTTTGCTTTGGCCGGCACCCGACCACCCGCTCGACCCCATGCCATTGTCGGTCAGCGCGGTCGTGGAGCGGTTGCGGCATCTGTCGCGCTCGGATGCACCCGCCGTGCTGGCCGACATGCTCGACCGGATGACGGCGGAGGAGCGGTTCGCGCTGCTCAAGATGGCGACCGGGGGCCTGCGCATCGGCCTGTCCGCCCGGCTTGCCAAGACCGCATTCGCGCAACATTTCGGACTGGATGTCGAGGCGGTCGAGGAGGTCTGGCACGGCCTGTCGCCGCCTTATGCGGAACTCTTTGCCTGGGGCGAAGGCACCGGCGCGCAGCCGACGCCCGCCGATGTGCCGGTCTTCCGCCCGTTCATGCTCGCACATCCGCTGGAGGATTTGCGGGTCGACCTCAACGACTATGCCGCCGAATGGAAATGGGACGGCATCCGCGTGCAGATCGTCCATGTCGCGGGCCAGACGCGCCTGTATAGCCGCACCGGCGACGATGTGACCCACGCCTTTCCCGATGTCGCCAGCGCCTTCGATGCGGTGGGCGCGGTCGATGGCGAGTTGCTGGTCAAGGGCGAACATCAGGGCGGCACGCTGGAGGATGGCGGCGGTGCCGCCAGCTTCAACGCGCTGCAACAAAGGCTGGGGCGCAAGACGGTGTCGGCCAAGATGCTGGCCGATTATCCCGCCTTCGTCCGGCTCTATGACATATTGGTCGACGGGACCGAGGATGTCCGCCCCCTCCCCTGGACCGAGCGGCGGCAGCGGCTGGAGGCGTTCGCCGCCAAGCTCGATCCCGACCGATTCGACGTCAGCGCGGTGATCGAGGCGGAGGACTTCACCGCGCTGGAGGGGTTGCGCGCCACCGCCCGCGACGCCGCGATCGAGGGCGTGATGCTCAAGCGCCGCGATTCCCCCTATAGCGGCGGGCGGCGTGTCGGCCTGTGGTACAAGTGGAAGCGCGATCCGCTGACCGCCGATTGCGTGATGATGTACGCGCAGCGCGGCAATGGCCGCCGGTCGAGCTATTATAGCGACTATACCTTCGGCTGCTGGACCGAGGAGGGCGAGTTGCTGCCCGTCGGCAAGGCCTATTCAGGGATCACCGACGAGGAACTGCGTGCACTAGACCGTTTCGTGCGCGCGCATACCGTCCAGCGCTTCGGCCCGGTTCGCGAGGTGGAAAAGACGCTGGTGCTGGAGATCGCGTTCGATTCGATCCACGAGTCGAAGCGGCACAAGTCCGGCGTCGCCATGCGCTTCCCCCGCATCGCCCGCATCCGCACCGACAAACCCGCCGAGGAGGCCGACCGGGTGGACACGTTGCGACGGTTGGTGACGTAGAGAATTGCATTCATCCCCTGTAAGGGGAGGAACGGACGGAGCCACTCAACCTAACAGCCATGTCCCCATCACCCGGCCCGGCATGAAGGCGAAGGAGCCCGCGCCGATCAAACCGGTGATATAGAGGCTGACCATCACCTTGCGATGCGTGTCGATCCGCCCGGCCCGCGCCGCCGCGATCGCGCGCCACAGGCCGATCAGCGTGACGGGCACGAAGATGTGGATGAAGCTGAATTGCCCGTGGTTCAGGTCGCGCAGGGCCAGAGACGATAACGCCGCCACCACCATCAGCACGGCCCACAGCTTGCCCAGCATCCGATGCCGTGCATCCCCTTTGCGGGTCAGCAGAACATAGAGCCCCAGCGGCAGGGCGGGCAGGACTGAGCCCAGATGGATCAACACCGCCACGTCATGCACTCGCGCCAGCGTCGGCGAGAGGTTCAGTGCCCCACGGACCATGGCGACCACCGTCATCAGCGACAGCGCCCCTCCTGCAGCCAAGATCGCAAAGCGGGCGGCGGGCGAGATATCGGACGGGCGGCGATGCGAAGCGGCGATCGAAAGGCTGGTCATCGGTCGAAATCCTGATCGGAAACGAGTTGCCCCTGTCCTGCCGCCCCGCCGTGTCTTGGCCAGCAAGCTTACGCGGATCGGCCGTTTCGCTTCGTGGAGCGGTCGATTTGCCATTTCGCGAAGCGCCAATTGGCCATAGGCACCGAAGCGTGATGCCCCGCTCGCGCCGCTTGGTTATCGATATCGCGCTGATGATCGGCGTCGGCCTGCTGCTTGCGGTGCTGGGGCCGTTCGGGACGTTCGGGTCGCATTTCGCCTATCGCCTGATCTATTGGATCACGTTGATGCTGGCGGGCTACGCGCTTTACAAGCCGATGATGGCGGGCTCGTTGGCCTTGGCGGAGCGGCTCCATCTGCCCGACGTGGCGGGCTGGGCCACGGCGGCGATTCTCGCCAGCCTGCCGATGAGCATCATCGTCTGGTGGGTCGAACGACCCGGCGTGCCGCTGCGCTGGCCCGACGCGGATCGGGCGTTGCTTCTCTATGGCAATGTGCTGGTGATCGGGGGACTGGCGAGCCTGTTGCTCTGGCATGGACAAAAGCGACGGCGTGTTACGTCGGCGCCAGCCGCCCCCGAACCCGCCCCGCCGGCCGCTGATCCCCGCCCCGCCCTGCTCGACCGCCTGCCACCCGGCTTCGGCCCCGACATATTCGCGCTGGAGATGGAGGACCATTATCTCCGCGTCCACGGCGCCTACGGCTCGGAGTTGATCCTGCTCAGGATGCGCGACGCGGTGCAGGAGGTCGCGCCGCTGGTTGGCGCGCAGGTGCATCGCAGTTGGTGGGTGGCACGCGATGCCGTTCGCGAGGCGCACCGCGAGGGTCGGGGGCTGCGGCTGATCCTGACCGGTGGGGTCGAAGCACGAGTGTCGCGCGCGATGGTGCCAGTGCTGGAGGCGGAGGGTTGGTGGTAGTGGCCTGAATGTCCTCCCCGGCACGGGGAGGGGGACCACCGCGCAGCGGTGGTGGAGGGGGCTTGCCGCAAAGGGCATCTTTTGAGGAAGCCCCCCTCCGTCAGGCCTGCGGCCTGCCACCTCCCCGTGCCGGGGAGGATCGGCTCAGTCCCCGACGCGCTCGATGTCCGCGCCGACCGCCGACAGTTTTTCCTCCAACCGCTCATAGCCACGGTCGAGATGGTACACGCGGGCGACCGACGTCTCGCCTTCCGCCGCCAGGCCGGCGAGGATCAGGCTCATCGAGGCGCGCAGGTCGGTCGCCATCACCGGCGCGCCAGTCAGCTTGTCGACGCCCTTCACCATTGCGGTGCGGCCATGGACCTGGATGTCCGCGCCCATCCGCGCCAGTTCGGGCACGTGCATGTAGCGGTTCTCGAAGATCGTCTCGGTCAGCGTGCTGGTGCCGCCGGCCTTGCACAGCATCGCCATGAACTGCGCCTGCATGTCGGTGGCGAAGCCCGGATAGGGCGCGGTCGACAGGGTCAGCGGCTGGAGCGCGCCGTGCGCGGTGACGCGGATCGAATCGCGCTTCTCCTCGACGGTGACGCCCGCTTCCGTGAGCGCGGCCAGCGTCGCGCGCATATCCTCGGCACAGGCGCCGACCAGTTCCAGATCGCCGCCGGTAATCGCGGCGGCGCAGGCATAGCTGCCCGCCTCGATCCGGTCGGGCATCACCGAATAGGTCGCACCGTGCAGCCGGTCGACGCCCTCGATGGTCAGCGTCTCGGTCCCGACGCCGTCGATCCGCGCGCCCATCGCGATCAGCAATCGGCACAGGTCGACGATCTCGGGCTCGCGCGCGGCATTGCCCAGGACCGAGGTACCCTTGGCGGTGACGGCGGCCATCAGCGCATTCTCGGTCGCGCCGACCGACACCACCGGGAAGGTGTAGCGCCCGCCCGACAGGCGGCCGCCCGGCGCGCTGGCCTTGACGTAACCGGCGGTCAGCTCGATCTCGGCACCCAGCGCCTCCAGCGCCTTCAGGTGCAGGTCGATCGGACGGTTGCCGATCGCGCAGCCGCCGGGCAGCGACACCCGCGCTTCGCCCATGCGCGCCAGGATGGGACCGAGCACCAGGATCGACGCGCGCATCTTGCGCACGATGTCGTAGGGCGCCTCGGTCGAGAAGAGCTGGCCGGCGCGGATCGTCATGACCCGGCCGAAATCCTCCGGCCGCGTGCCCTCGACCCGCGTCGAGGCGCCGATCTGGTTGAGCAGATGGCCGAAGCCGTCGACGTCCGCCAAGCGCGGCAGGTTGCGCAAGGTGACCGGTTCGTCGGTCAGGATCGCGCAAGGCATCAGGGTGAGCGCGGCGTTCTTCGCGCCCGAGATTTTCAGGCGGCCCGACAGCCGGTTGCCGCCACGAATGAGGATACGGTCCATAGACCGGCCCTCCTAGCGGACGCGCGCGCCACCGCCAAGGGTGGCGCACGCTTTTGGCCCCGCGATCGGCTGGCCCGGCCCCGCCCCGGGATCGCCCGCGAGTGGATAGTTTCGCGGCCGAAAGGTTCGGTTGATCGATATTAATGCAGCCTTGCGCCCTCCGTGGCTAAGGCACGTGTCCGCTGCGAAAATGGAGTGTCAGTGTCAAAAAGCGGACTTGCGGATCGCCTCGACAAGTGGATCGCCCTGACCCCGGCCGAACGACAGACGCTCTGCGCGTTCGAGGAGCGCCCACGGTCGCTTCGACGCGGCGCCGTATTGATGGATGATCATAGCCGAGGCGACGACCTGTTCGTCGTCCAGCAGGGGATGCTGATGTGCTATGTGCTGCTCGACGATGGCAGCCGGCAGATCGTCCGCTTCCTGTTTCCGGGCGACCTGTTCGCCCTGTCGGCGCTGGTCTATGGCCGATCGCTCGACACCATCGTGGCGGTGACAAACTCCGTCGTCTGCGCCTTCGACCGAACACGGATCACGCGACTGGCGGTGGATCATCCGCGCCTGATGAGCCTGCTGCTCGTGCTCAACCAGATCGAGCGCGTCATCACCACCGACCGGCTGGCGGGCCTGGGGCGGACGTCGGCGCGGACGCGGGTGGCGACGCTGCTCCTGTCGCTGCGCGGCCAGATGCGCCAGGCGGGACTCGATGTCGGGGACTCCTTCGTCCCCGGACTGACGCAGGAGGAAATGGGTGACGCCATCGGGCTGACCGCGGTGCACGTGAACCGGATGCTGCGCCAGTTGGAGGAGGAAGGGCTGGTCACCCGCCAGGGCGGTCGCGTCCAGTTGCTCAACGAGGCCCGGCTGGTGCGCGAGGTCCGCTATGTCGACCGGTTCGAGGGGCTGGACCTCAGCTGGCTTCCCGCCGCGCGGGACTGAACGCCCCGTCCCGTCCGCCGGCCCAGCGTTGCAGCGTTGGCCGGATGCGCAGGAACAGGCGATAGCCGCGCTCCAGCATCATCGACATCGGCCGGTACCGCGCCAAGAGGCCCAGTGGGCGCAGCACCGGAATGGCGCGCCACATCGCGGCGAAGGCCGCCGCCCCCGACACGATTCGCCCATCCTCGCACGCATGGAACCGCGCGAGCAGTTCGGCCCGGTCGATGGGGCACACCCCCTCGCCATCCCGATCGACATCGACAAAGGCGATCCGTCCGCGTCGGTCGAGCCGCCGCATCGCCGCGATCTCACGCCGGCACAGCGGACAACCGCCATCATACCAGACCGTCACCTGCGCCATATCACCTCCAAGGGTGTCGGGGCGGCCCCGGACGGACCGCCCCCTTCCCTTCAGAAAAGATCGGCGCTCATCACCTTGTTCCACACCGTCACGAAGTCGCGGACCATGCGTTCCTGGCCATCGTCGGCCGCATAGAATTCGGCGATGTTGCGCAGCTGCGAATTGGCGCCGAAGATCAGGTCGTTGCGCGTCGCGGTGTAGCGCGTCTCGCCGCTGTCGCGGTCGTCGAGCGTGAAGCGCAGGCCGCCCTCGTCCTGCTTGGTCCAGACATAGTCCATGCTGGTCAGCACGCGAAAGAAGTCGTTGCTCAGCACGCCCACCCGGTCGGTGAACACGCCCGCCTCGCTCTCGTCCCAATTCGCGCCCAGTGCGCGCAGGCCGCCGGTCAGGACCGTCCATTCGGGCGCACTGAGCTTCAAGAGCGCCGCCTTGTCGAGGAACAGTTCCTCGGGCGCGACCCGGCCCGCCGTCACTTCGGCGAAGTTGTCGTCGACATAGTTGCGGAAACCGTCGACCACGGGCTTCAGCCATTCGAAGCTGTCGGCGTCGGTCAGTTCGTCGGTGGTGTCGCGACGCCCGGCGGTGAAGGGCACCTCCAGTGCGACGCCCGCATCCGCCGCCGCCTTCTCGACCGCCGCACAGCCGCCCAGCACGATCAGATCGGCCAACGAGACGCGCTTGCCACCTCTCGCGCCGTCGTTGAACGCGCCCATAATCTCACGCAAGCGGGCGATGACGGGCACGGTACGACGATTGACCGCCCAGTCCTTTTGCGGGGCGAGCGCGAGGCGCGCACCGTTCGCGCCGCCGCGCTTGTCGCTGTCGCGGTAGGTGACGGCGGCGGAAAAGGCGGTGAAGGCTAGGTCCGGCACCGACAGGCCGCTGTCGAGGATTTGCTGCTTCAGCGTCGCAATGTCGGCGGTGTCGATCAGCTCGTAATCGCGCGCCGGGATCGGGTCCTGCCACAACAGGTCGGGCTCGATCGTCACCTCCGGCCCGACATAGCGTTCGCGCGGCCCCATGTCGCGGTGGGTCAGCTTGTACCATGCCTTGGAGAATTGCTCGGTGAAATAGTCGAAGTCATTGAGGAAGCGCTCGCAGATCGGGCGATAGACGGGATCGACCTTCAACGCGATGTCGCTGGTCATCATCATCAGCGCGTGGGTCTTGCCCTCGATATGCGCATCCGGCGTGCGCGGCGCGTCACCGCTGACCGGCGTCCATTGCAGCGCGCCGGCCGGGCTGCGCGTCTGTTCCCATTCCAGGCCGAGCAGGTTTTCGAGATAGCTGTTGTCCCACTGGGTCGGGTTCTGGGTCCAGCTGCCCTCGATGCCGTTGGTCATGGTGAACTCGGCATTGCCGGTGCCTTCGGGGTTGTGCCAGCCCAGCCCCATCTCCTCGATCGCGGCGATCTCCGGCGGTGCGCCGATGCGGTCGGCCTTCACCATGCCATGGCTCTTGCCGAAGGCATGGCCGCCCGCGATCAGCGCCACCGTCTCCTCGTCATTCATCGCCATGCGGGTGAAGGTGATGCGGATGTCGCGTGCCGAGGCCATCGGATCGCCACTGGCATAGGGGCCTTCGGGGTTCACATAGATGAGCGACTGGTGCGAGGCGGCGAGCGGCTGTTCCAGATCGTAATCGGCGTCGCCATTCTGGCCGCGCCAGCGCTTGTCGCGGTTGACCATCTCGTCGAACGAATCGACCTTGGTCATGTCGAAGACTTCGGGGCCCCAATAGGTCGCGTCGTCCGCTTCCCAGGCATCCTCGCGCCCGCCGCCGAAACCATAGGTCGGCAGCCCCATGATCTCGAGCGAGCAATTGCCGGTCAGGACGATCAGGTCGGCCCAGGAGAGCGCCGCGCCATATTTCTGCTTGATCGGCCAGAGCAGGCGACGCGACTTGTCGACATTGCCATTGTCCCACCAGCTGTTGATCGGCGCGAAACGTTGCATCGCCTCGCCCGCGCCGCCCCGCCCGTCGGCGATGCGATAGCTGCCCGCCGAGTGCCACGACATGCGGATCATCTGCGGGCCATAATTGCCATAGTCGGACGGCCACCATGCGACCGAACTGGTCAGGAAGCGCTTGATCTCGGCCTTCAGCGTATCGAGGTCGATCTTGGCGAAGGCGGCGCGATAGTCGAAATCCTCACCCAGCGGATTGGCGCGCGGACCGTGGCGGTGCAGCTGCTCGACGCGCAGGCGGTTGGGGTACCAGTCGGCCAACGTCGGCGGTGTGGTGAAGGCGCCGCCGATCCGGTCGCCGCCAAAGGGGCACTTGCCTTCGAGCACCGTCTTATAGTCTTCCATGCCTTCGCCTCACATTCGCCGTAACGGGAAAGAAAATCGCGCAAGGGCAAAGACATGCGGGCAAGTTACCGAAAAGGTCCCGGCCAAGCCCATTCTGACGTCACCAGCGTTGCGCGATGAAAATAGCGGCATGTCTTCATCCAAAGGCGGACGAACCCGCCGCTTCTCGCGCCAGATAACGTGCGCCACGATCGGTCGATCCTCGCGGGGCCGACGAAAATCATCATGGATCAAGATTGGTACTTGGCGGATCATTCGCCATCGCCGCGCGTAGCCATTGCGCGCCCTTTGCAAGTGATGGGGCGGGAGGGATGGATGGCACGTTCGGCGGCAATCATTGGAGCGGGAATGGCGGGCCTGGCGTGCGCGGCGCAACTGGCGGCGGCGGGATGCACGGTCCGTTTGTTCGACAAGGGACGCCGTGCGGGCGGACGCCTGTCGAGCAAGCCGGTGTCGGCGGGCGGCCATGACTTTTTCTTCGATTACGGTGCGCAATATCTGACCGCGCGCGACCCCGACTTCGTGGCGCAGATCGCCGATTGGGAGCGCGCTGGCATCGTCGGCCGCTGGCCGGCCGCCGGAGGGGATGCCTGGGTCGGCGTGCCCGGCATGGCCGCCATCGTCGCACATATGGCGGCCGCGCATGACGTGCGATGGTCGTCGCATATCCGGGGTGCCCGGCGGGACCGGGACGGGTGGTGGCTGCGACATGACGAAGGGGTGGAGGGGCCGTTCGACATGATCGTCCTCGCCCTGCCCGCCGAACAGACCGTCGAGGTCGCCGCGCCGATCGATCCGGGGCTGGCCGAATTGGCGGGGGCGCATCCCTCCGCCCCGTGCTGGACCGTCATGCTGGGATTCGATGCGCCGCTGGCGGTGGCGGATGTGCCGGAGGTCGGCGGCCCGATCGACTTCGCCGCGCGCAATCCGTCCAAGCCGGGCCATGGCGGCGGCGAGGCCTGGACGATCCACGCGACCGCCGAATGGTCGCGCCGGCATCTCGACGACGCACGCGAATCGGTCGCGGCGGCGTTGTACCAGGCGTTCAGGGATCGGGCGAGGCCGCTGCCCGACCCCGTCCATACCGCCGCGCATCGCTGGCGCTATGCCCGGTCAGGTAAGGCGGGGATCGGCGCCTATGCGCGGCCCGACATCGGTCTGGCGGCGTGCGGCGATTGGCTGATCGCGCCGAGGGTGGAAAGCGCATGGCTGTCGGGGCGGCAGGCGGCCCAAGCGCTGCTCTGACGCATATCCTCTCGGGCAAGAAAGGGCCATGCGGCGCATGGTGGAGGGGACAGCCGGCCGGGTACGCCCTTTGCCGAAGCGCCCCTCGGTCAGGCCCTTACGCCTTTTCCAGCGTGCATTGCAGCGGATGCTGGTTGGCGCGGGCGAAGTCGATCACCTGCGCCACCTTGGTCTCGGCGACCTCATAGGAAAAGACGCCGCAGACCCCGACGCCGCGCTGGTGGACGTGAAGCATCACGCGGGTCGCGTCGTCCATGCTCATGCGGAAGAAGCGCTGCAGGCACAGCACGACGAATTCCATCGGCGTGTAATCATCGTTGAGCATCAGGACACGGTACGGCGTCGGCTGCTTGGTCCGCGTGCGGGTGCGCGTGGCGACGCCCAGGCCGTTGCCCTCATCGTCGCCATGATCGGGGCCTTGCCCGGGACCATTGCCGGCCATTCCCAGAGGATGGGGAAGGATGTCGCTATTCTGGGCCATGGCGCTAAAATATGGCATGGCGGGGGGTGCGCACAAGCCCTTGGGACTGGGGGCGATGGGATAATTCGGGGCGGGAGATAACTACCCTCACCCTTCCGGCACTTCCCGCCTCCCTCCCTCTCCCAATGGGAGAGGGAAGGGGCCCGCCCACGACAGCGGGTGGGAAGGGTGAGGGTAGGTGAAGTCGTCGCTTTCCTAATGGAAATCACGCGAGCGGGGCAGCAGGCGGACATCGCGGGGATGAACGCCGCGCTGCGCCGGGGTCCCGCGTGGATCGTGCGAGCGGGTGGGCGCGACGGGCACGTCCTCCAGCCGCGAGAGCATCGCGCTGCGATCCTCGACACCCGCCGTCATCAGGTGAACGACGCCCTCCTCGCTGCGCTGGACGACGCCGTGGATCAGCATCAGCCGCGAGGCCATCACCGCGCGCCGGTTCGCCTCGAAATCGCGCGCCCAGAGCAGCGCGTTGACGATGCCCGTCTCGTCCTCGATCGTGACGAAGATCGCGTTGCCCTTACCCGGCCTTTGGCGGACCAGCACCACCCCCGCCACCCTGGCGCGCCGCCCATCGGGCAGACGGTTCAGATCGGCGGCGGACAGGATGCCCTCCGCCGCCAGTTCGGCGCGTAGGAAGGCCATGGGATGGCCTTTGAGCGACAGCCGTGTCGCCCGGTAATCGGCGCTGACCTGTTCGGACAGCGGCATCGTCGGCAGGGCGACGTCCGGCTCGGCGGCCATTTCGGGGGCCTCCATCGCGGCGAACAGCGGCAGCTGCGCCGACTTCATCCGCCGCGCCTCCCACTGCCCCTCGCGCCGTCCACGACCCAGCGAGCGATAGGCGTCGGCCTGCGCCAGCAGGTCGAGCGCGCGGCGGGGAAGCCGGGCGCGGATCGCCGCCGCCTCGATCGTCTCATAGGGGGCATGATACGCGATCGCGTTCCCCCATGTCTCGCGAAACCCGTCGATCTGGCGAAAGCCCAGCCGTAGCGCGAAGGCCCCGTCCGCGCGCTGTTCCAGCCGATTGTCCCAGCCGCTGAAATTCACGTCGACCGGCCGCACTTCCACCCCGCCATTCTCACGCGCGTCGCGAACCAGCTGGGCGGGGGCGTAGAACCCCATCGGCTGGGCGTTCAAAAGCGCGCAGGTGAAGATCGCGGGCTGATGCCGTTTCAGCCAGGCCGAGACATAGATCAGCCGCGCGAAGGACAGCGCGTGGCTTTCGGGAAAGCCGTAGGAGCCGAACCCCTCGATCTGCTTGAAGCAGCGTTCGGCGAACTCGGAATCGTAACCCCGCGCGACCATGCCGCCGACCATCTTCTGCTGGAAATTGTCCATCCCCCCGACCTTGCGGAACGTCGCCATGGCGCGACGGAGCTGGTTGGCCTCGTCGGGGGTGAATTTGGCGGCGGTGATGGCGAGCTTCATCGCCTGTTCCTGAAACAGCGGCACGCCGTATGTCTTGCCGAGCAACTCTTCCAACTCGTTCGCGGGGCCATGGTCGGGATGGGGCGAGGGATAGGTCACGACCTCCTTTTTCGCCCGCCGCCGCAGATAGGGATGGACCATATCGCCCTCGATCGGTCCCGGTCGGACGATCGCGACCTGCACGACCAGATCGTAGAATTCCTTCGGCTTCAGCCGGGGCAGCATGTTGATCTGCGCGCGGCTCTCCACCTGGAATACGCCGATGCTGTCGCCCTTTTGCAGCATTTCATAGACGCGCGCGTCCTCGTCCTGCGCCAGCGTGTCGAGATCGGGGCGCGGCAGGCCATGGGCCTCCATCAGGTCGAACGCCTTGCGGATGCAGGTCAGCATGCCCAGCGCCAATATGTCGACCTTCATGATCTTCAGCTCGTCGATATCGTCCTTGTCCCACTCGATGAAGGTGCGCCCCTCCATCGCGCCGTTATGGATCGGCACCGTCTCGTCGAGCCGCCCTTGCGTCAGCACGAAGCCGCCGACATGCTGCGACAAATGGCGCGGCGCGCCGAGCAGCCGGTCGACCAGGGAGCGCAGCCGCGCGATCTCGGGATTGTCGGGCGAGAAGCCGGTTTCGTGGAAGCGCTTTTCCTCGAACTGTTTGGAAAAGCTGCCCCAGACGGTGCTGGTCAGCCGCTGCGTGACATCCTCGCTGAGGCCCAGCGCGCGGCCGACCTCGCGCACCGTGCTGCGCGGGCGGTAATGGATGACGGTCGCGGCGATGGCCGCGCGGTGGCGGCCGTATCGCTCGTAGATATACTGGATCACCTCCTCGCGCCGCTCATGCTCGAAATCGATGTCGATATCGGGCGGCTCGCGCCGTTCCTCCGAGACGAAGCGCGAGAACAACAGGTCGTACCGGACCGGATCGACCGAGGTGACGCCCAGGACCCAGCACACCGCCGAATTGGCCGCCGACCCGCGCCCCTGACAGAGAATGGGCGGCGTCAGGCTACGCGCAAAGCGGACGACGTCGTGCACGGTCAGGAAATAATGGGCATATCCGCACCGGCGGATCAGCGCGAGTTCCTCGTCCAGCAAGCCGCGCAGCTTGACCGGCACGCCACCCGGATAGCGCTTCGCCGCTTCGCGCCGGACCAGTTCCTCCAGCCAGTCCTGCGCCTTCCACCCCTGCGGAATCGGCTCGTCGGGATATTGGTAGGAGATATGGTCCAGCCGAAATTCGATCCGGTCGAGGATCGCGATGCTCTCCGCCACCGCCGCCGGGCGATCGGCGAACAGCCGCGCCATCTCGGCGGCGGGTTTCAGATGGCGCTCGGCATTGGCCGCCAGCCGGCGTCCACCGGTACGGATGGTCAGCCCTTCGCGAATACAGGTCAGTATATCCTGTACCGGTCGGTCGGCGGGCGTCGCGAACAGCGCATCGGTGGTGGCGAGCAGCGGCACGCCCCGTGCCTCGGCCAGTGCGGCATGGGTCGCTAGCCGCCGCCGATCCGCCCCCGATCGCGGCATGGTCACCCCCAGCCAGACCCGCCCCGACGCCACCGCCATCAGCCGGTCGAGCGTCGCCGCCAGTCCCGGATCGGCGCGCCTGGGGGGCAGCATCGCGTCCGTCATCGGCTCGCAGGGCCGTGCGGTGCATTCGGGCCGCACGATCAGCAGCAGATCCTCAGCATGCCGGGTCAGGTCGCCCAGCCCCAGGATACAGCCCCCTTTCCGCGCCCGCTTGTTGCCCAGCGTCAGCAACCGGGTCAGCCGTCCCCAGCCTTTGCGGTTCACCGGATAGGCGACGATGTCCGGCGTGCCATCGGCGAAGACGAGGCGTGCGCCGACCACGAGGGTCGGCGGTGGCGGAGCGCCGATCTCCTTCGCCGAGGCGCAAGCCTTTCGCCACGCCTTGAGCGCCCGCACCACCCCTGCGACGGTGTTGCGGTCGGCAATGCCGATGCCTTTGAGGCCTAACGCATAGGCTTGCGCGACCATGTCCTCGGCGGGACTTGCCCCGTCGAGGAAGGAATAATGCGTCGCCGCGACCAGTTCGGCGAAGTCGGACACTTAATCCTCCCCGGCACGGGGAGGTGGCAGCGCGTAAGCGCTGACGGAGGGGGAGCGCCACAAAGGGCATCCTTTGCCGCACGCCCCCTCCACCATGCTGCGCATGGTCCCCCTCCCCGTGCCGGGGAGGATTTGAGCGTGCCCCCTCACGCGAACAGCCCGTGCACATACCAGCGCGGCCGCTCGGTCTCGCTGTAAAGCCCATGGCGGAAGATCCAGAAGCGCCGCCCGCGCACATCCTCGACCCGGTAATAGTCGCGGGTCGGCGGCGTCATGTCGGCGCGCCGCCACCATTCGCCCGCGATCCGCTCCGGCCCTTCGGCGCGCGCCACGTCATGCATCTTGCGCCGCCAGCGGAAGCGCGCCGGCGGACCATCGGGCGTCTCGGCGGCGAGCGACTCGATCGGCTGAGGCGGGTCGAACAGATGGATCGGGCGCATCGGCGGCTCGCCCGGTTCGGGGCGGGTCCACTCCGCCTTGGGCGCAACCTCGGTCGCGGGCAATAACAGCTCCGCCTGTTCGGGCATATGGCTGTCACGCGGATGGATTCGCCGCACCCGCTCGCGCCCCAGCCGCGTGCCCAGCCGGTCGATCAGCGCGGCCACCGCCTCTGCCTTCGCCTCGCCCCCCTCCAGCCGCAGCTGCACCGCATCCAGCTTCTCGGCCAGCCCGACATCCAACCGGATCAGGTCGTATCCGAAACCGGGGTCGAGCGGATCGGCCAGCGCCTCGATCCGCTCGCGGAACAGCCGCAACAGCACCGCCGGGTCGCGCGTCGGCTGCCCCGTCTCGACCCGCAGGGCCTGCACCTCGCCATCCGCGCGGAACAGTCGCGCATCCCAGCGGCGACCACCCTCATGCCGCTCCTCCAACGCCCGTGCGGCCTCCCCCGCCAGTTCCTCCAGCACGCCCAGCATATGCTCGGTCCGCGCCACCGGCTCGGCGAAGCGCCGCTCCACCCCGATCGGAGCGGCGACCACGCGCGGGGTCAGCGGGCTGTCCTCCTCGCCGGTCAACCGCCTGAGCGCGGTCGCCGCCTCGCGCCCGAACCGCGCCGCGATCGTCGCCATCGGCCGCGCCAGCACATCGCCGATGGTCTTCAGCCCTGCCGCGTTCAGCGCCGCGCCCGCATCCTTATCCAGCTCCAGCGCGACGACGGGCAGGCGGCGGATCGCCCCCATCTCGTCCGGGGCGGGGGTGCCGGCATAGCGGGCCAGCGCGCGCGCCGCCTCGGGCGTGTCACCGTAAGCCAGTCGCACGGTGATCCCCCGCCTGGCCATCCGCGTCTCGATATCCTCGGCTAACCCACGCTCGCCGCCGAACAGATGGTCCGCCCCCGCGCTGTCGAGCACCAGCCCCTGCGGCGGATCGAGCGCCACCGCCGGACTGTAGCGCCGCGCCCCCTCGGCCAGGCGTTCCAGCCAGTCGGCATCGGCGATGGGATCATGCGCAAATATCTCCAGCGCCGGCACCCGTGCCCGCGCATCGGCCAGCGTCAGCCCGACCGACAGCCCCGCACTCCGCGCCGCCGGATCGAGCGCGGCCAGGCGGACCGCGCCGCCCACCGATTCGGCAAAGGCGATCGGTGCCTCATCGCGTCCCACGAACAGGTGCGGGCGGCCGATCCGCAGCCGCTCGATCGGCAACCAGGGGAAGACGAGCGCCAGATAGCGGCGCGGGATCGAAGCTTTGCGTGTCACGGTTCCACTCCACACGCCACCGGGTGCCCGCGGGCGCTCCCCGTCGGCGCAGCAATTCCAGATCATAGGCCGGCGCCCCCGGCGCCTCCGCCGCCAGCGCGCGCGACGGGGC
>NZ_JBNNOB010000058.1:0-20312 GCF_050274375.1 Sphingomonas sp. NPDC019816 | reverse complement strand
CGAAACCTCAGGCACGCGACGCGAAATTACGCGGCGGCGGCTTCGGTCTTGGCGCCGGCCAGCTTCTTGACGACGTCGCGCTTCAGGCGACGCGCGCGCAGCGACAGCTGTTCGTCCGAGGTCTTGACCAGCCAGTTGTCGAGGCCGCCATTGTGCTCGACCGAGCGCAGGCCGTGGGTCGAAACGCGAAGACGGACGCTCTTTTCCAGCGCGTCGGAAATCAGCGTGACGTTCTGCAGGTTCGGCAGGAACGTACGCTTGGTCTTGTTGTTGGCGTGGGAAACGTTGTTACCCACCTGCCGGCCCTTGCCGGTCAGCTCGCAAATGCGCGACATGATCGTTATCCTGGTTTCAGGCAATGCCCGGAAAGGCCGCGCGGATAACCCGTACAGGCGTCGGCGTCAACCGATTCCCCATGATTGGCCGTGCAACCCGCCCCGCCACGCGGCGTTGTTACGGCAACGAACCTGATGGAGCCAGACCCATGCGCGCCTTTCTCGTCCTTATCGGCATCGTCCTGTTGCTGGTCGCCGGCGCCATGGCGATGGGGTGGATCAGCATCGATCAGACGCGCCCCGCCGTCGTCCAGGCCCCGACCTTCCGCGCCGAAGGGCCCAAGGTGTCGGTCGGCACCACCCAGAGGACGGTCGAGGTGCCAACGGTGAGCGTCGAGAAGCCTGCCGACAACACGCAGTAATCCCACGCGCGCCCCTCTTGTCCGCGCGCGTGACGCGGGGCAGGGAGGGGCGATGTTTCCGCTCCCCGCCCCGATGCGCGCCGCGCTCGACGCTGCTGCCGAGGCAGGCGCGGCGGGGGAGGTACCGGTGGGCGCGGTGATCGTGCAGGGCGGTGCGATCATCGCGGTCGGTGCCAATGCGCCCCGCCGCCTGCACGACCCCACCGCCCATGCCGAGGTCCAGGCGATTCGCGCCGCCGCCGCCCGGCTTGGCCGGGACCGGCTTGAGGATTGCGATCTGTGGGTCACGCTGGAGCCGTGCGCGATGTGCGCCGGCGCGATCGCCCATGCGCGGATCGCGCGGCTTTATTATGCTGCCAGCGATCCCAAGGGCGGCGCGGTCGAACACGGCCCGCGCTTCTTCTCCCAGCCGACCTGTCACCACCGACCCGACATCTATGCCGGGATGGGGGAGGGGGAAGCCGCTGGCCTGTTGCGGGACTTCTTCACCGCACGGCGGTAGTCTGTCTCACGCTTTCCCGGGACCGTGCAAACCGCGGACCAGCATCCTCGCCACCATGCCGCTCGCGATGCCCACGATGCCAGCGCGCAGCGTCGAATGCGGCGCGATGTTCCAGGCATCCAGGATCAGAAGCGTGTCAGAAAGCCGGTCAGCAAGACGCCGATCCAGAAGGCAGCAAGCGAATGTCCGTCCGGCCGTTGCGTCATGCGACTCGCATTCCTTGTCGGGGGCGTTCCCGCCCATGAAAGTCTGGCCGCGATGACGGACGCGTGACGGTGGGATGAAGAAACGAAAAAGGGCCCGGACGACATCCGTCCAGGCCCCGTTCCCTTGACCCGTTGCGGGTCGATCAGCGCAGGTCGCCCTCGCGGATCGGCACGATCTTGATCTCGACGCGGCGGTTGGCGGCGCGGCCCTCTTCGGTATCGTTGGACGCGATCGGCTGCGACTCGCCGAAGCCGCGCGTGCCGATACGGGCCGACTGCACCCCGCGCGAGGCGAGATAGTCGGCGACCGACACCGCGCGCTGTTCGGACAGGCGCTGGTTATAGGCATCGCTGCCGGTCGAATCGGTATGGCCGTACACATCGATATAGGTCTGCTTATATTGCGACAGGATGTCGGCGACCTGATCCAGCGTCTGGCGGAACTGCGGCTGCACCTGCGACGAGTTGTACGCGAAGGTGATGCCCGAAGGCAGGTTCAGCAGCAGATCGTCGCCCTGGCGGACCACCTGCACGTCGGTGCCGGCGGTACGGGCGCGCAGATCGCGTTCCTGCTTGTCCATATAGGCGCCGATGCCCGCGCCCGCGAGGCCGCCGATGCCCGCACCCAGGATCTTCTCGGTACGGTCGCGCCGCCCGCCGACCAGATCGCCGAGCAGATAGCCGCCGACCGCGCCGCCCAGGCCGCCGATCGCCGCCTTCGACAGGCGCTGTTGCCCGGTTACGGGATCAGTGGTGCAGGCCGAGGTGGCGACCAGCGCCGACAGCGCGGCCATGGTCAGGAATTTCGCGGACATCTTCATGCGCATAACCCTTGTTAGTTTGACGCGTCTCATGCCCGAAACGCAAAGCCGGGGGCGCTTGTTCCGCAAGCGATCTGAACGGAACATGACGAACGGGAGTTGTCGAAGGCCTGTCCGGCCCGCTATGAGCACTCCACACCGATGGCACCGCTGCCCCCCTCTCCCTGGATCGACGTCCTCATCATCCTCGCGCTCGTCGCGTTGAACGGGGCCTTTGCGATGAGCGAGCTGGCGATCGTCTCGGCGCGCCGCGCCCGGTTGGAGGGGATGGCCCGGGGCGGGAGCAAGGGCGCACAGGCCGCGCTGACGCTGGCCGCCGATCCCGGCAAGTTCCTCTCGACCGTCCAGATCGGCATCACCCTGACCGGCATCATCGCCGGCGCCTATTCGGGCGCGAGCCTGGGCACGCCGACGGCGGCGCGGTTACAGGCGCTGGGCGTCGCCCCCGCCACCGCCGCGACGCTGGGCTTCGCGCTGGTGATCGGGCTGACCACCTATGCCTCGCTGATCCTGGGCGAGTTGGTCCCCAAGCAGTTCGCGCTGCGCAAGCCCGAGCCGATCGCGGCCTTCGTCGCGCGGCCCATGCGCTGGCTGGCGATGGGGACCGCGCCGATCGTCTGGGTGCTTGATTCGACCAGCGGCATCATCTTCAAGTTGCTGGGCCTGAACCGCGACAATGAGGATCAGGTGACCGCCGAGGAGCTGCACCTGATCGTCGCCGAGGCGTCCAAGTCCGGCGTGATCGAGGAGCATGAGCGCTCGATCATCTCGGGCGTGGTGCGTCTGGCCGACCGGCCGGTGCGCGAGGTGATGACGCCGCGTACGGAGATCGATTGGCTCGACTGTACGCTGGATGACGAGGCGATTCGCGCCAAGCTGCTGGAAAGCCCGCGTACCCGCCTGCCGGTGGGCGAGGGCTCGATCGATGCGGTGGTCGGCGTGGTGCAGGCGCGCGACATCGCCATGGCGCTGTTCCGGGGCAAACCGCTCGACCTCAAGCATCTGATGCGCAAGGCGCCGGTCGTCATCGACCGGATCGACGCGATGGACGTGCTGCTGGCGCTGCGCCAGGCCGAGGTGCCGATGGCGCTGATCCATGACGAATACGGCCATTTCGAAGGGATCGTGACCCCGTCCGACCTGCTGGCCGCGATCGCGGGCGAGTTCGCCTCCGACGCCGATCCGGGCGAAGCGCCCTCGGTCGTCGAGCGCGACGACGGATCGCTGCTGGTCGCCGGCACCATGGCGGCTGATGCGCTGGCCGATCGCCTCGGCATCGACCTGCCCAACGACCGCGATTACGCGACCGTCGCCGGGCTGGCGCTCGCCGTCTTCCGCCACCTGCCGGGCGAGGGCGAGAGCTTCGTCGAACAGGGCTGGCGGTTCGAAGTGGTCGATCTGGACGGGCGGCGGATCGACAAGCTGCTGGTCAGCGCGGTCTAAGCCGCACCCCATCACCACTATCCTTGCCGGGCGGGGCGGTGCCGGGTCGCCGGGTAAGCCTGTCGACAGCCCGTGGATTATTCCTCCAATGCCAAGATGCCGGCGAGGTCGCGGCAAGGGCGGTGAAACGCCGCCGCCCGGCGTCTATCGTGCAGCTAGCGCCATATCCCCCGATGCCACCACCCGCGCGATCTGGGGAAAGATGTTCTCGATCGCAAAGGCGTGGAGTTCGGCCGAACGCGACGCGCAGGCGTCTTCGGCGATGACCACGTCATAGGATAGTTCCCAGGCCGAGCGCGCGGTCGACTCGACGCCCATATTGGTCGAGATCCCGGCGATCACTACCGTCCGCACCCCGCGCCGCCGCAGTTGCAGGTCGAGATCGGTCCCGGTGAAGGCGCCCCAGTGATGCTTGAGCACGACGATATCACCCGGCCGGCGCAGGCCAGGGACGAAGGCGCTGAACTCGGGCGGGGTGCCGCCGGCGGGCAGGCTGGGCCGGTCGACATTCTGGCTCGGCATCGTCTCCGGCGTGAAGCCGACATGGACCAGGATGACGGGGGCGCCGGCGTCGCGGAAGCGGCAGGCGAGCGTCTTGGCAGTGTCCACCACGTCCTCGCCCGAACGCGGGCCGCCGGCATGGGGGATGATGCCGTCCTGCAGGTCGATCAGGATGAGCGCGGTGGTGCGGGGATCGAGCGTCGTCATCCCCGCTCAATTGGCGGAAGCGAGCAGCCGTTCCCTCAGAGGCGGCCGAAGACCGCCTCGAACCCCTTGCGATCGCCTGCCGCCAGCAGGCGCGCCTGCTCCAGCCAGCGATCGCGCGCCATGCGACCCGAAAAGGGCCCCAGCTGCGCATCGAGCGCCTGCGCCTGCGCCTCGCTCAGGCTGGCCATGTCACCGACCGTGGCGATGCCATGTTCGGCCAGCTTCTGGGTCAGCTTGGGGCCGAGGCCCTTGAGCAGGGTGATCGGCTGGTCCTCGGGTCGCGTATCCTCGACCGCGGCCTGCGGTGCCGCCTCGGCGGCGGGGCTGGCGTCCATCGGCGCGGCGGCGGCCACCGGTTCGTCGTTCAGCCGATCCTCGGCGGGCGCGGACTCCTCCGGTGCGGCGGGTGCCGGCATGCTCGGCGGGGTGGCCGGTACCGGTGCGGGGGTGGGGGCAGGGGTGGGTGCCGGGGATGGCGTGGGTGATGGGGCGGGCGCGGGCGTCGGCTGCGACGACGATTCGGGGCGGGTCAGATCCGCCTCGTTCAGCGGCGTGCTGTCGGGCTGGCGCAGGGTCAGGCCCGCTTCCTCCGCATTGCGATCCACCTGTCGCGCCGCATGGGTGCGGCGGCGTTTCAGGCGCATGCCGATCAGGATGACCGCGATCGCCGCGATCGCGACCAGCCCGATGAAAACGAAATGGATGGTCGTGATGGCGGCGACGCCATCGGGGATCAGGCTTTCAGCCGGTGCTGGCGTCGTGTCGTTCATCGCTTTACCCTATTGTCCCATCGCCCCGATCGCGAGCCCAATCGATTGGGTCAGCGCACGGTTCCCGTAGCGTCCGCTTCGCGCGCGACTTCGCGCCAGCCGATGTCGCGGCGGCAGAAGCCATCGGGGAAGCGGATGGCGTCGACCGCGCGGTATGCGGCGGCCTGCGCCTCGCCCACGGTGGCGGCACTGGCGGTCACGGCCAGCACGCGACCGCCGCTGGCGACCAGCTGCTCGCCATCCATCTTCGTGCCCGCCTGGAACACCACAGCGCCGGTCGCCTCGGCGGCGTCGATCGCATCGATGGCCCCACCCGCTCTAGGCGTGCCGGGATAGCCCGCCGCCGCCATCACGACGGTCAGCGCAGGATCGTCGGAGAAACTGGGCGCGGGCAACTCGGCGAGCCGCCCCTCGGCCACCGCCAGCATCACCGCCAGCAGGTCACCCTGGAAGCGCAGCATCAGCACCTGACATTCGGGATCACCGAAGCGGGCATTATATTCGATCAGCTTGGGCCCCTGCTCGGTCAGCATCAGCCCGGCATAGAGCACGCCCGAGAACGGCGTCCCCTCGGCGCGCAGCGTATCGACGGTCGGCCGCACGATCCGCTCGATCGCCTGGGCTTCCAGCTCGGGCGTCAGGACGCGTGCGGGGCTATAGGCGCCCATGCCGCCGGTATTCGGGCCGGTATCGCCGTCGCCGACGCGCTTGTGGTCCTGCGCCGAGCCGAACGGCAGGAGCGCCTCGCCATCGGTCAGGACGAAGAGGCTCGCCTCCTCGCCCTCCAGAAACTCCTCGATCACGACTTCGGCGCCGGGGACGGAGAACAGGTCGGTGATCGCGCCCTCGGCCTCGGCCTTGGTGAAGGCGACGGTCACGCCCTTGCCCGCCGCCAGGCCATCGGCCTTGATGACGACCGGCAGGCCGAAGGTGCTGGCGAGCGCAGCTTGTGCCTCGGCCAGCGTGTTCACCCGGACATAACCGGCGGTCGGGATGTCGGCGCGGCGGCACAAATCCTTGGTGAAGCCCTTCGACCCTTCCAGCTGCGCGGCGGCCTTGCTCGGCCCGAACACCGGCACGCCCTCGGCACGCAGCGAATCGGCCAAGCCATCGACCAGCGGCGCTTCGGGGCCGACCACGACCAGGCCGATGGCATGATCCTTCACGAACGCCACCACGGCGGCGTGATCGGTCGCGTTCAGCGCGACACAGGTCGCATGCTGCGCGATACCGGGGTTGCCGGGCGCGGCGTAGAGCGTATCTAACCCGTTCGACTGTGCCAGCTTCCACGCCAATGCGTGTTCGCGACCGCCCGATCCCAGCAGCAGGACGTTCATGCCCGATCCTTATCCCTATGACGAAAGTGCGAGGCTGGTAGCCGAGGAGATCGCCGGCGACAACGCACTCGCATTGTCGGTCGGCGAACTCAGCCTGAAGCTGAAGCGGATGGTGGAAGGCGAATTCGGCCATGTCCGCCTGCGCGGCGAGATTTCGGGGTACAAGCGCGCGACCTCGGGCCATGTCTATATGAGCCTGAAGGACGAGAATGCGGTCATCGATGCGGTGATGTGGAAGGGGGCGGCGAATACGCTGCCCTTCCAGCCGCAGGACGGGGTGGAGGTGATCGCGACCGGCCGCCTGACCACCTTCCCCGGCCGGTCCAAATACCAGATCGTCGTCGAGCGGATGGAGCTGGCCGGCGCGGGCGCGCTGATGGCGCTGTTCGAAAAGCTGAAGGCCAAGCTGGCGGGCGAGGGTCTGTTCGCCCGCGAGCGGAAAAAGCCGCTGCCCTTCATGCCGCCGGTGATCGGCGTCGTCACCTCGCCCACGGGGGCGGTGATCCGCGACATTCTCCACCGGCTGGAGGATCGCTGTCCGACCCATGTCATCGTCTGGCCGGTCAAGGTGCAGGGCGCGGGCTCGGCGGAGGAAGTCGCCGCCGCCATCCGGGGCTTCGATGCGATCCAGCCCGGTGGCCCGGTGCCGCGTCCCGATCTGGTGATCGTCGCGCGCGGCGGCGGTTCGATCGAGGACCTCTGGTCTTTCAACGAGGAAATCGTCGTCCGCGCGGTGGCGGACTGCTCCATCCCGATCATCTCGGCGGTGGGCCACGAGACCGACACGACCCTGTGTGACTATGCCGCCGACCTTCGCGCGCCGACCCCGACCGCAGCGGCTGAGATCGCGGTGCCCGTGCTGGCGGATTTGCGCCTGACCGTGGCCAGCCATCGCCAGCGCACCGAGCGTTGCGCGCGCCGCTATGTCGAACGCGGCCGTGAGCGACTGGAGGCGATGGCGCGGCTTCTCCCCAAGCGCGACCAGTTGCTCGGACCGCAGCGCCAGCGTGCGGACGAGGCGGGCGCGCGGCTTGATCGCGGGCTGGAGCGGCGGGTGACGCTGGCGCGCGGTGGCCTCGACCGGGCGGGTGCGGCGCTGCGTCCGGCGATCCTGGAGCGGCAGGTGGAGCGTGGTCGCGACCGGCTGGCCGCGACCTGGCGGCTGGTCCAGTCGCTCAACCCCGACCGTATCCTGGAGCGCGGCTATGCCCGGATCACCGCGCGTCCCGGTGGCGAGACCTTGTCCTCGGCCGAGGCGGCGCGGGCGGCCGATACGCTGACGCTGCGCTTCCGCGACGGCGCGGTCGATGTCGCCGTGGATCGGGTGGGTGATCAGGCCGGACTTGAGCGCCCCGCACCCAAAACCTATGACAAGCCCAAGCGGGAGCCGAAGGCCGATCCGTCCCAGCCCAGCCAGCCCACGCTCCTCTGATCCAAGGCAGACCCATGTTGATGTCGAACACCGATCGCCCCGCGCGGCTCCACTATCTGGCCAATGGCTTTCGTGTCCTGTCGCCGGGCGATCACGTCGTCTGCGCGGTGACCGAACGGCGCATCGCGCTCGAAGACCTGAAATATTGGAGCGCCGAACGGCAGGAAGCCTATGTCGACGCCCATGCGACCGCACAGGTGCTCGGCCCCCGATGAAAGCCGGGCGTGGGTTCGCGCTGGCGCTGCTGGCGGCGGGGCTGGCCCCGGCATCGGTGCTGGTGGCGCAGAGCGCCGCTCCCCAGTCCCCGTTCCGCTGGACCGGCGAACTCAGCCAAGGCGGATTGATCCACGGGCAGGCGCCGGCCGGCACCGTCTCGCTGACCCTCGACGGACAGGATGTGCCGCTGACGCCGGAGGCCGCCTTCCTGATCGGCTTCGATCGGGATGCCGGCCCCCGGGCCGAACTGGTCGCGACGCTTTCGGATGGTCGCCAGATGCGCCAGACGCTCGCCATCGCCCCGCGCGCCTGGCGGATCGAACGGCTCAACCGCCTGCCCAAATATCCCGTCCCCGATCCTGAATTCCAGCGGCTTCGCCCGCCCGAGCTGGAACGGATCCGCGCCGCCCGCGCCGAGGCGACCGACGCGCAAGGCTGGCGTCAGCCGCTGCAATGGCCGGTCCGGGGTCGCATCTCGGGCCTGTTCGGCGCGCAGCGCATCTATCGCGGCGAGCCGGGCAGCTATCATTCGGGCACCGACATCGCCGCCGCCACCGGCACCATCGTCCGCGCGCCGGCCGATGGCGTCGTGATCCTGGCCGCCGACCAGCCCTTCACGCTGGAGGGGCATCTGCTGATGCTCGACCATGGTCAGGGCCTCAACAGCGCCTTCCTGCACCTGTCGCGCATCGACGTCCGCCCCGGCGAGCATGTCCGCCAGGGCCAGCCGATCGGCGCCGTCGGCGCCACCGGCCGCGCGACCGGCCCGCACCTCCACTGGAGCCTGCAATGGCGCGGCCGCAAACTCGACCCGCTGCTGGTGACGGGGCCGATGGGGTGAGGGGCCTTATTCCACGCGTTCTATTCGGACGGCGAGATTACCGTCGAAGGACGCGCGGAAGCTACCCATCGCGGCCTTGAAGATGCGGACCGACTGACCGACTTCGGGATCGAAACGCGCCTTTTCGGTCGTGCGCCATATGCCGCCCTCTTCCAGCCACACCGTCCATTGGTCCCGTCCATAGGGCGACAGCTTGACGACCTTGGAACGGACTTCGCGAAGCTCCGGCTCCTTGGCTTCCTCGCGCCCGAACAGTTGGATTTCGGGCAGGCGCAGCCCGAACAGCGATCGGCGCTTTTCGCGGACTTCGGTGCGATCGAGCACCACCATCTGTTTTTCCTGCCTCGCCTTGTCCAGCGATGCGGCGGCCTGATCGAAGCAGGTCAGCCGCTGTCCGGCATCGCCGATCGCCCGGCAGGCGGTGATCCGATCGATCAGGATCGTTCCCTGGTTTGCCTTCTCCCCGTCGCCGGATTGCGCGAGAGCGCCGTCCTGGCAGGCGGCCAGCCAAACTAAACCGATGAAAAACATAACCTTTGTTTGCATCTGACGCCCCTTTTGCGCGGTCGGCATACACTGTTCCGGCGCGACCGTCTGTGTCCGTTTTGTCACAAGATTGCCAAAAGGCGCGACATTTCCGCCCACCAAGGGGGTTGGATTGTTGCGTGATGACAAAAGTATTGCATAACATCGACCTAGCCGATCCCGCACGGGGCCCGTGCTGGCATCGTCGATCCGCGAAGACGGATGAACAATAAAAGGGGTTTATATATGAAGGGAATGCGTTCGCGCTTGCTCGCAACGACGTTCATGCTGGGGGCCTTTGCCGTTGGCACCGCTGCGCAAGCACAGACCGCGCCGGCGACCGACACCGGCGCCGACGTCACCACCGCACCGGCCGCGGCGCAAGGAACGGGCGAAATCGTCGTCACCGGTTCGCGCATCGCCAGCCGCACGCTGCAGACCGCCGCCCCGGTCGCCGTCGTCGGCCAGGAGGAGTTCCAGCTCTCCGGTTCGGTCAACGTGGAATCGGTGATCAACACCCTGCCGCAGGTGATCCCGGGTTCGACGGCGTTCTCGAACAATCCGGGCGGCGGCGTGTCGACGCTGAACCTGCGCAATCTGGGTTCACAGCGTACGCTCGTATTGGTCAACGGCCGTCGCTGGGTGTCCTTTGACACCTCGCAGGTGGTCGACCTCAACACCATCCCTTCGTTCCTGCTGGAGGGCATCGATGTCGTCACCGGTGGCGCATCGGCCGTGTACGGTTCGGACGCGGTCGCGGGCGTCGTCAATTTCCGCCTGCGCAACAATCTGAACGGCGTGCTGGCCGGCGGCCAGTACGGCATTACGGAGCGCGGCGATGGCCGTCGTTACGAGGCTTATGTCGCGATCGGCGGCGATCTTGGCGATCGCGGTCATGCGACCGTCTATGGCGAATATTACAACCGTGATTCGATTTTTCAGGGCGCGCGCGATTTCTCGCGCAATGCCTTGGGTGAGAATGACGATTCCACCGCGCTGATCCCGGCCGGTTCGTCGACCACGCCGTTCGGGCGTGTGACCTCCACCTACGCAGCGGCGGACTGCCCGGCAGGCAACGTCTTCTGTTCGCCTGGCGCCTATTTCACCGCGCCGGGCGTCAGCCGCCGTCGAACCCCGACCGATCTCTACAATTACGCGGTCGACAACTATCTGATGGTGCCGCAGGAGCGCTATCTGATCGGTGGGTACGCCGACTATGAGTTCAAGGACGGTCACACCGCCTATCTGGAAGCCACGTTCGTCAACAATCGCGTTGCCAACGAGCTGGCGCCGACGCCGGTTACCGGCACGTTCAACGTCAATATCAATTCGGTCGCGTCGTTCCTGTCGGCGAACGACGTCGCAGCGCTTCGGACGCTGGATGGGATTGCGGCCACGGGTAACACGGTCGGCGACGGCGTCGTTCCGCTCGCGATCCAGCGTCGCATCAACGAAGCCGGACGTCGCAACTCGCTCGACGAACGCAGCGCCTTCCGCCTGCTGACGGGCGTGCGCGGTGACATCACCGACTGGCTGAACTATGACGCCTATTATTCCTATGCGCGGACTCGCAACGCCAACGTGCAGCGCGGTAACATCTCGCGTTCAGCGTTCCAGGCGGGGCTGAATGGTACGGCCACGCCGATCAATATCTTCGGCCCGGGGACGTTGACCCCGGCAATGCTCGATCAGATCACCATTCTGGCACAGAATGGCGATACCTCGGTCCTGCAGGTGGCCAATGCCTCGGTGTCGGGTTCGCTGTTCAACCTTGGCCTCGGGGGCGAAGACATCGGCTTCGCGCTGGGCGGCGAATATCGCAAGATGTCGTCGGAGTTCATTCCTGACACGGCATTGTCGTCGGGCGACGTGATCGGCTTCAATGCCGGTGACGCGACCGCCGGCAGCTACAACGTGAAGGAGGTCTTCGGCGAAATCCGCGTGCCGATCCTGGCGGACAAGCCTTTCTTCCACCGCTTGGAACTGCACGGCGCGGGCCGCTATTCGGACTATTCGCTGGCGGCGGTCGGCGGGGTCTGGACCTATGCGGGTGACTTCACCTGGGCGCCGGCACGCGACATCATGTTCCGTGGTCAGTATCAGCGTGCGGTTCGTGCGCCCAACGTCGGGGAGCTGTTCGGTGGTCAGGCGACTGGCTTCTATCAGGCCATCGACCCTTGCGCGCAGGCGTCGGCCGCGACCAATGCGACCATCCGCAATCTGTGCGTCGCCACCGGTGTTCCGGCAGCGGCGGTCGGCTCGAACACGGTTCAATTGAATCAGCAAATTCAGGCGACCGTTGGCGGCAATCCCGATCTGCAGCAGGAAACGTCGGACAGCTACACCGCCGGTGTCGTGCTGACCCCCAGCTTCGTGCCGGGCCTGTCGATCCGTGTCGACTATTTCAACATCAAGGTCGACAACACGATCTCGCAATTGGGCGGCGGCGTCGCCAACGCGATCAACCTGTGCTATAACGTCATTCAGAACGTTAACAGTGCGTATTGTCAGGCTTTCCAAGGCACCCGCAACGCTCTTGGTCAGCTGGATGGCACGACCGCGCCGCAAATCCTGAACGCCAATGTCGGCCGTCTCCAAGTTGAAGGCGTCGACTTCGCGGCAGACTTCAACACCCGTCTCGGCTTCTCGCTGCTGGGTGGCAGCGAGACGCGGTTGAGTGCGATGCTGCAGGGTACCTACACCGCGCGCAGCAACCTGACCCCGGTTCAGGACCTGCCTAACGAGGTCAACCGTTGTGCCGGCAAGTTCGGCCTAACCTGCATCACGCCGGTATCCAAGTGGAAGTGGACGTCGCGCGTTTCGCTGCTCGATGGTCCGTCGACGATCAGCATGCGCTGGCGTCACCTGTCGAGCGTACGGGATGATGACGATGCGACGACCTTCTTCGTCGAGCGTATCCCCGCCTATGACGTGTTTGACCTGAGCTTCTCGTTCGACGTCAACAACAACATGAACTGGTCGTTCGGTATCAACAACCTGTTCGACAAGCAGCCCAAGGTGCTGGGTCTGAACCAAGAGCAGGCGAACACCTATCCGGGCGTCTATGACGTGCTGGGCCGCGACTTCTTCGTGGCGGTGCGCTTCAACTTCTAAATCCGTCCCCTCCGGGCGGATCATGGGGCGGCGAACCTGCGGGTTCGCCGCCCTTTTTGCGTTGTTCGCCTCTCGCGCGTTCCAGAAGGACGAACCATCTGGTCGGGCGGTGCGGCATTAGCCCCGGCCCATGTCATGGAGTGGCCGGCCACTTCACTTCGCCTTCATTCGGGGAATAAATATTGTCGCAAATTGTAACGGAATCGACATGCTGGTGTGGGCCTGCAATCGATGACAAGGGAGTAGGACAGTAGATGTGCCTTGCTGCGCGGGCACAATACGACGTCGGTTCGCAATATTTTCCCATCTTTACAATGCTTCGACACCGCCCCAATCAAGCAACATTCGGTTATGGAACGGAAAAGTCGTTCGACCGGGCCAGGATGCCGATGCACCGAAAACGGGCATCGGGTGATGAAAAAGGGGTAATGACCATGACCAATTCGTGGATCGGTCAGCGCAAGCGGGGCTTGCTGGCGACCGTCGCGCCATTGTCGGTGCTGCTGGCGGTGCCCGCCGTCGCGCAGAGCGTGCCGGCGGCTAATCAGAATGCCGAAAACAATGCGCAGGTCGCGCAGGGCGCCGAGCAGGCGGATGCGGGCACCGGCGGCGATATCGTCGTCACCGGCTCGATCATTCGCGGTGCGGATGCCGGCGTGTCGCCAGTCTCGACGATCACCGCCGAGAATCTGGACGCGCGCGGCATCAACACGGTGCAGGCGGGTATCCAGGCGCTGGCATCGAACAACGGCCCGGCGCTGACCAACTCGTTCACCGCCAATGGGGCGTTCGCCAGCGGTGCGTCGTCGGTGTCGCTGCGCGGCCTGTCGACCAACTCGACGCTGGTGCTGTTCGATGGCCTGCGCGCCGCTTATTATCCGCTGTCGGATGACGGTACGCGCAACTTCGTCGACCTGAACACCATCCCCGACGACATCGTCGACCGTGTCGAAGTGCTGCGCGACGGCGCCTCGTCGAGCTATGGCGCGGACGCGATCGCGGGCGTGGTCAACATCATCACCAAGCGCTCGGTGAAGGGCGTCATGGGCCGCGCCGAGGCCGGCATTTCCGAGCGCGGCTACAACGCCAACCAGCGCCTGTCGCTGACCGCCGGCACCGGCGATCTCGATGAGCAGGGCTATAACGCCTATATCAGCGGCTTCTATTATCGCTCGGAGGGCGTGCGCGCGCGCCAGCTGCCCGGGCCCTTCAATTCGAGCGACGAGCGCGGCATCTGCAGCGAACGCATTGGCCGACGCGTTTGCGGTCCGAATAATATAACGAATGGCTTTGACGCTAATGGGCAAGTTACTGGTAACTTCGGGATAAACACACCGAATTTCTACGTTCTCCCAGCTGATGCCGCCAATACGACAGCGCTTGGCAGGTATCAGCTGCTCAACCCGGCGGCGGGGTGTCTGACGGGCACTCTATACAATCTCAGTGCTGCTGAGTTGGCGCAGCGGAACGCCACCGCGCCCGGCACCGTCTGCCAGGTCGACACCCAGCGTCTGTACGGCAACATCACGCCCGACATCGAGCGGGTCGGCGGATCGGCGCGCTTCACCGCCAGGGTCGGTGACACGTCGGAAGCCTATCTGCAGGTCAATTTCCAGCAGGCGACGACCAGCTACACCGGCTCGCCGACGACGATCCGCGCCAATGCGCCCGCCGGTATCCTGTTCCCGCAATATTCGACGTCGCAGAACCCGACCTCGGCGATCGATCCCAATTCGGCGATCCTGGCGCTACCGGTCTATGTCTGCCCGCGCACGACCGTCGGCGCGTGCAACGAAACCAATGGCACGCTGAACCCGAACAATCCGTTCGCCGCCGCCGGTCAGGTCGCACGGCTGGTCGGCCAGCTGCCGAACAGCTTCGAATCGACCAAGACCCGCAGCCGCGTCTATCGCGCCGCCTTCGGGATCAACGGCACGATCTTCGACGATGTCGATTACCGCTTCGACGCGACCGCGATGCATACTGATCTGCGCCTGCAGCAGAACGGCTATGTCTACATCCAGCACCTGCTCGATGTGATCAAGGATGGCAGCTATAACTTCGTCAATCCGGGCCTCAACAGCCAGGCGACGCTAAACTATCTGACGCCCACCAACATCACCAACGACAGCTCGGACCTGCTCCAGGCGCAGTTCACGCTGGGCAAGGCGATCATGGCGCTGCCGGGTGGCGACCTGCGCGTCGCGGTCGGCGGATCGATCTTCTACGAGGCGATCGACGCGCCCAGCGCCAACTCGGATGAAAATGGCCCGACCCAGCGCTATTTCCGCCTGAACGCGTTCGGCACCAAGGGCAACCGCACCGTCTCGTCGGGTTTCTACGAGGTCAATGCCCCCGTCCTCGACCAGCTGACGCTGAATGCCTCGGGCCGCTATGACCATTATTCGAGCGGCCAGAGCGCCTTCTCGCCCAAGTTCGGCGCGATTTTCAAACCGATCCGCCAGCTGACGCTGCGCGGCACCTACTCACGCGGCTTCCGCATCCCGTCGTTCGGCGAGGCCAACGCGCTGCCGACTACCGGCTATGTCACCCAGTCGCTGAGCAGTATCCCAGCGGAAATCCTGCGTCAGTACAGCATTAACCCCGGTGCGGGGCAGATTTGCGCGTCGGATGCTCCGGCCAATTGCTCGTCTTATATCACGAATTACTCGATCGGTCAGACGACGCTGGCGTCACAGGATCTGGAGCCGGAAAAGTCGCGCAGCTTCACCGCGGGTATCAAGGTCGATCCGGTGCGCGGCCTGTCGTTCACCGTCGATTATTACAACATCCGCAAAACCGGGGCGATTACGACGCCGAACCTATCGCCGGCGATCGATGCCTATTATGCCGGGGCCGCAATCCCCAGTGGCTTCGACGTCATTCCAGATGCCGTCGACGTCAACAATCCCAACGCCAAGCCGAAGATCGCCTTCGTCCGCTCGCAGCTGATCAATGCCCAGACGATCAAATCCGAGGGTATCGATTTCGGCATCAACGGCTTTTACGACTTCGGCACGTTCCGCTGGACCACCAATCTGAACGCCAGCCTGATCCTGGAGCTGAGCACGACGGTGAAAGGCAAGCGCCAGACCTATGTCGATACGCTGGGCAACTTCAACCTGACGGCCGGTTCGGGCACGTTCGAGTGGAAGGGCAACTGGGTCAACACCTTCGACTTCGGCGACTTCGCGCTGACGGGGACGGTCAATTACACCTCGGGCTATGACCTGTCGGCCATGGATCAGGGCGATGCGTACAAGGATTGCGGCCAGGCCCCGGCCTATTTCGGTTGCCGCGTGAAGAGTTACATCACCGCCGATGCGAACGCGTCGTTCAAGGTCAACGACAAGTTTACCTTCTATGTGAACGTGCTCAACGTCTTCAACCGCCTGCCTCCGATCGACCCGGTCACCTACGGCGCGTATCTCTACAACGCGGTGCAGGGCGGCGACGGCATCTTCGGCCGCCAGGTCCGCGCGGGCGCCAAATTCAACTTCTAACCCCGGTTCGCCTCGGCGAACCCCACTGGGGGCGGTTCCTGCGGGAGCCGCCCTTTTTGTTTGGGCTGATCGAGTGAAAGGTCGAATCGATGGAGGTGTTGTGCAGTATTACTCTAGCATATCACCCATGTTCAGACTTTAGGCAGGCCGCATCCAGCATGCCGTTAATTGAAACATTAGGGCAGAGGGCCTGTCTGTAAGTGTGACTTTACTGCACAGGCTGATCTGTAAAATAGATATTGTATTAAATTTCTGTTGCAATCGAATGTCACCTTTCTGACATAGATTAGGTGGGTGCCGCTCAGGGGAAGGCATCCGCGAGAGCCGTGACGACGCGGTTCGCAGAGGGGACATTGCTGATGACGAAGAGAGGGTTTTTCTCGAAAACCGGGCTGCGCCGTGGTGCCGCCTTGCAGGCCCTGGCGATGCTGGGTGCGGGCGCTGGTGCCGTCGCGATTGCGACGCCGGCGATGGCGCAGGACTATACACAGGTGAACGCGACCGGGCGCGTGCTGGGGACCGATGGGACGCCGCTGGGCGGCGCCACAGTGACGGTGACGTCGACGGCGCAAGGCTTCACACGCAGCGCGACGACGCAGGCGGACGGCTCCTACGCAATCGCCGCGCTGCCGCAGGGTACTTATAGTTTCACGATCACCGCCGACGGCTATGACAGCTTCACCGATCCCGCCGTCCGCCTGATCCGGGGCCGCGCGGCGAACCAGTTCAACCTCCAACCGGTGAATGCGGGCACCAGCGGCGACATCGTCGTGACCGCCGGACGTGTCCAGGTCATCGACTTCAGCAGCAACACGGTCGGGCAGACGATCGATGTCGGCGATCTGGCGACCCGCATTCCGGTTGGACGCGACCTCACCTCGGTCGTGCTTCTGGCACCGGGCGCTGTCGGCGGCGACAGCCGCTTTCCATCGCTACCATCGATCAACGGTGCGTCGGTGTCGGAAAATGTCTATTACATCAACGGCCTGAACGTCACCCAATTCCGTAACGGTCTTGGTGCGGTAACCGTGCCCTTCGAATTCTATCAGACGGTCGAGGTCAAGGTCGGCGGCATTCCTGCTGAGTTCGGCCGCTTCACCGGCGGTATGGTCAATAACACGACCAAGTCCGGCTCGAATGAATGGCATGGCGGCGTCCTGTTCAACTGGCAGCCGAACAGCCTCGTCTCTAAGACGCGCAACACCTACGCGGCGGACAACGATTCGGCCTATTCGGACCGCCATGAGTTCGTCGCGCAGCTGTCGGGTCCGATCATCAAGGACCATCTGTTCTTCTACGGCATCTACAACGCCCGTGACGTTCGTTCCGGTCAGGGTTACACAGGCGTCGCCTCTGCAACCGCCACCGGCGCCAATGGCTGTGCCAGCAATCCGGCGCTCTGTGCGAATTTCGCTGATCTGAACACCTTCAACCAACAGATCGTCGGCACGTCCTATAGCCAGAATCGCAATACCAGCCCGTTCTGGGGCGCCAAGATCGACGCCGTGATTGTCGATGGCCAGCGCCTCGAAGGTACCTATTGGGATACGCGCGGCACGACCATCGAGAATGTCTATGGCACCAGCCAATATTCGCTCGCCAGTGGCCAGCGCTATAATCTGAACACCAATCGGCCGGGTGGCTATGTAGCCACCAATATCTATCGGTCCGGCGGTGAGAATTACGTCCTGCGCTACACCGGCAGCTTCACGCAGTGGCTGACCCTGTCGGCGGCCTATGGCGTCAATAAGAACAGCGACACCACCGAGTCGAGCCTCCCCGACCTACCTTCGGTGGTCGATCAGCGTAACGGCGCGAACAGCAGCATCGGCAATACCCAGTCCAACGCCTCGTTGAACTTCGACAAGCGCACCTTCTATCGCGCCGATGCCGATGTGCGGTTCGAACTGCTGGGGTCGCATCACATCCGGGGCGGCTATGATCGCGAGGATCTGGACCTCAACTCGCTGACTGTCGCCAATGGCGGGGCGCAATACACGTTGCTGACCGCGTCTGGCAACGCCGCGACGATCGATCCGGTGGTCGGCCTGCCGGGCGGTACGTCCTATGTCACCGCACGCACCTTCCGCACGGGTGGTGAATTCGCGACGCGGAACACGGCCTATTATGTGCAGGACCAATGGACGCTGCTCAACGACCGGCTGAACCTGAACCTGGGCATCCGCAATGACCGCTTTGAAAGCCGCAATGCGGCGGGTGCCGTGTTCTTCCTGGCGAAGAACCAGTGGGCCCCCCGCCTGGGCGCCAGCATCGATCCGCTGGGCGATGGCCGGACCAAATTCTTCGGGTCGTTCAGCCGCTACTTCCTGCCGGTGGCGGTCAACACCAACGTCCGTCTGGCGGGCGGAGAATTGGACTCCAGTGCCTATTACCGTCTTGCCGGTCTGACCGCGAACAACACGCCGATCCTGGGTACGCCGATCACGACTGGTGCGGGCTTCACCGCCTGTCCGAACAACTCGCCTGCCGGTACGGCGTGCGTCGTCAGCAATGACGGCACGGTGCCCAGCACGGTATCGGTCGTCGCCTCCAACCTGAAGCCGCAGTCGGTCGACGAGATCGTGTTTGGCGTGGAGCGTCGCCTGGCCAACCGCATCAAGCTCGGTTTCAACTTCACCCAGACGAAGTTGAACAACTCGCTGGAGGACGCCGCGCTCGACCAGGCGATCGTTCCGTACTGCATCGCGCAGGGCAAGGCGGCGGCGGATTGTCGTGCGATCTGGAGCGGCGTGCATCAGTTCGCGCTGATCAATCCAGGTCGGGACGTGGCGGTGACGCTGAGCGATCCGTTGCCTGGTGAGACGACCGCCCGTCAGGTCGTCCTGTCGGCGGGTTCGCTCAACTATCCGCGCGCGCAGCGCACCTATCGCGGCGTCAATGTCACGTTCGAGCGCGAATGGGACGGCATCTGGTCGCTGAACGCCAACTACACCTATTCCAAGATTTACGGGAATATCGAAGGTGGCGTGCGTTCGGACAATGCTCAGAGCGATGCAGGTCTGACGACGGCGTTCGATTTGCCGGTGCTGGTCAACGGCACCTACGGCTATCTGCCCAACGACCGCCGCCACAACTTCAAGGCATGGGGTTCGTACAAGGCGTCGGATTGGCTGACGTTGAGCTTCACCGCTTCGGTTGCGGCACCGCGCAAGTTCGGTTGCTATGGCCGTCCGCCGGCCAGTGCCGATTATGACGCCACGGCGCCGGGCGGCATCGCGGGCCTCTATTACCGGACCAGCGCGGCCTATTGTAACGTCGTGAACGGCTCCGTCGTCCGCAACCCTAATGGCTTCACCGTCATCAACGACCCCTTCAACCGGGCCGGCGGTGCACGCCCGAGCACGTTGCAGGTCGTCAATCGTGGTTCACAGTTGAAGTCGAACTGGCTGGCGCTGCTGGGCTTCGATGCCCAGGTCGCGGTGCCGACCGATGCCTTCAGCGGCTTCATCCGCGTGTCGGTGTTCAACGTCCTCAATTCGAAGCCGGTCATGCGCTTGCAGGAAACGGGCACGACTTCGGCGGGTGCACCGCAGCCGGTCTACTCGCTGCCGACCTCGTACAATCCGGGCCGCTCGGCGCGCATCCAATTCGGGGTCAACTTCTAACCCCAGGGGTCCCAACGGACTCCAACTTCGGGGGCGGTCCTTTGCGGGCCGCCCCCTTTTTCGTCGGGCTTACGACACCGACAGCGCCAGTTTCCCCTCACCCTCGTCGACGGTGACGGTCGCGCCGTCCTTCACATGCCCGCGCAGGATTTCCTCGGCCAGCGGGTCCTGGAGGTGGCGCTGGACTGCGCGGCGCAGCGGGCGCGCGCCGTAGACCGGGTCATAGCCCACCCGGCCCAGCCACTCGCGAGCGGCGTCGGTCAGGTGCAGCGTGATCTTGCGATCGGCCAGCAGCTTGGCGACGCGGCCGACCTGGATGTCGACGATCGGGCCCATATGGCTCTGGCCCAGACGGTGGAACAGGATGATCTCGTCCAGCCGGTTGAGGAATTCGGGGCGGAAGTGACCGCGCACGATCTCCATCACCTGCGGCTCGACGCTCTCGACGCTCTGCCCGTCCTCGACCGCCGCCAGATATTGGCTGCCCAGGTTCGAGGTCAGAATGATCAGCGTGTTCGAGAAATCGACCGTCCGGCCCTGACCATCGGTCAGGCGACCATCGTCCAGCACC